>URJU01000125.1 GCA_900548315.1 uncultured Coprococcus sp.
GGCTCGGAGATGTGTATAAGAGACAGGTTATATATGATATATATAGGAGGGAAACAACATAAAGAGACCATTGTTCTGGGTAGCAGTATGCTTTGCGCTTGGAGAGGCGTATGCAGTGGCAGCTGGACATTCAGTTATCATAAGTGGTCTGATGATATTGGCTGCACTGGTCGTGTCGGTTATATCCGGCAGGAGCAATGCAGCCATGCTTTTTTTTCGGAGAATTTTTGCCTGTGGTATACTTGGACTGATACTGCTCATGGGATATATGAATGTGAAGACGATGGAGGATAGTGGTAAGACTGCCGACAGGATAGCGGAGAAAAAGACCTGCCAGATGATTGGACTGGTGGATGATATAAGGAGAAACAGCAAAGGTTATCAGGTATATATACAGGCTGAGAGCATAGATATATATAATGTAGATATGAAGGTTATTGTGTATATGTCAGATGATGCAGATATGAAGATAGGGCAGCAGTTTGCCATAAATGGGGATTTTGCAAGACCTGATACGGCTACGAATCCCGGGGAATTTGATGCACTTTCTTATTACGCACATAGAGGGATATATCTGATATGTAAGGGTGGAACAGTGGCTAGAAAAGGCACAGGATACAGTCCAGTAAAGCAGTATCTGTATCAGTTCAGGATGAGAGCTGGCGAGGTGCTGGACAAACACTTTGATGAGAGTGATTCATCAGTCATGAGAGCTATGCTGTTGGGGGAGAAAAGTGGAATAGATAAGGATACAAAGAAGTTGTTTCAGATAAATGGTATTGCTCATATTCTAGCTATATCTGGTGTTCATATTGCTATCATAGGAATGTCGTTGTTCCGATTGTTAAGGAAACTCGGACGCTCGAACATTGTTCCAGGGATAGTGGCGATGGTGATGATCATTTTATATGGAATGATGACCGGACTTGCCAGCTCAACGCTCAGGGCTGTTATTATGATGGCGATAGTTGTAGCTGCAAAGATAAAGGGCCGAAGTCCTGACATGATGACGTCAGCCGGGATTGCCTGCGTGATACAGGCGTTTGCAGATCCATATATAGTGTTTGATGCCGGGTTTCAGCTGTCATTTGCCGCAGTGCTTGGGATTGCCATAGTAACTCCATTGTTGGTTAAATTATTTCCGAGGAAACGGGCTGACGGATACATGCAGAAGTTTAGATCGGCATTCCTTATAAATATATCAGTGTCACTGACCACAACGCCCGTTGTGATCTACTACTATTATCAGTTTCCGTTATATTCAGTCGCACTTAATATGGTTATAGTCCCACTTGTATCCGTGGTTCTCTTTTGCTGCATAGCTGTCATATTACTGGAAATGATATTTGCCGGTTCAGTTATCGGCGTGGCAGCGGAGTGGATCGCAATCCCTGCAAAATATATTTTAAAACTGTACAGATGGCTATGCGAGATAGCCTGCGGGTTACCGGGATATAGTGTGAATGTAGGGCATATAACCGTGGAGATGTTGGCAGTATTTTATGTTGTGGTTATACTGGGATTATGGATCATCTGTAAGAGCCGTGGCAGATTACACATTATCCTGGTTGTAATGCTGCTGTTGCTGGGATGCGGTTATGAGTGTGCAGTGTATGACAGAGGTTTTCGTGTGGTTTGTATGGATGTTGGGCAGGGTGATGGTATCCTCATCAGATCAGGTGGCGGTACAAATATCTTGATAGACGGAGGCTCTTCCGATAACAGTCAGGTTGGGGAATATGTGATCGCACCGGTTCTCAGATATTATGGAGCTGCACATATAGACTATGCGATAGTGACGCATGGAGACAATGACCATGTTTCAGGGTTAAAGTATCTGCTTGAGACAAAAAATACAGGGGTAGTAATAGATAATATAATATTGCCGATGTACGGAGCACAAGACAGTTTGGGAGAGATAAAAACTGTGGCGGAGCAGGCTGGTGTAAATATTATTTATATGAAAAGGGGAGACATGCTATCGGTGCAGAAAGGAAGATTATTGAAGTATGACGGTAGAGATATGGCTAAGATTTCGCTAAGTTTCTTGTATCCTGGACCAGAAACTGGTATAAATGATGTAAATGAGCTTTCGGCGGTCGTGAGACTTGATCATCAGGGGTATAGTATGCTGTTCACTGGTGACCTGGGCGAGATTGGTGAAAAACAGCTCTTGGAACAGGAAATCGATGTGGAGGCAGATGTGTTGAAAGTGGGGCATCATGGCAGCAGGTATTCGAGCAGTGGAGAGTTCCTTGACGCTGTTGCGCCGAAAATAGCTGTCATATCTGCGGGGGAGGATAACAGATATGGGCATCCACATGGGGAGACTCTGGACAGACTGAAAGATCATGGAGCAGACATATTTTGCACTATAGAATGTGGAGCGGTCAGTGTGACGATTGACCGGGGAGGGTTGAAGACAGAAAAATACAGATGAGTCCATGGAGTGCGGACGAACAAAAAAGAAAGGATGATTGGTATGACAAAAAGACTAAACTTATTGCTGGAATTTGTAATGCTGACCCTTGGAGCGGTGATAGCGGCGTTTGCTATCGAAGAATTTCTTGTTCCTAACACGATTCTTGACGGAGGAGTTATCGGTATCGGTATCATGATCAATAACCTCACTGGAGTTTCACTCAGTATTCTTACTATCGTTTTAAACATTCCATTTCTGATAATCGGGTCGAGGCAGCTTGGCAAGCTGTTTATCGTAAAAGCAGGATATTCAATGGCAGTATTTTCAGTTTTTGTAGAGATTTTTAAGCCGCTTGAGAATGCAACATCAGAAACCATATTGGCAGTATGTTTTGGCGGTGTGATACTTGGTCTTGGCGTTGGTATAATAATTAAATTTGGTGGCTGTCTGGATGGAACAGAGACAGTAGCCATAATGCTCAACAAAAAGAAAGACTGGCCGGTTGGAAGGCTTGTGCTGGGGATGAATCTTGTTATATATGCCATTGCCGGACTGTTGTTTGGATTTGACAGAGCCATGTACAGTTTGCTTACATACTTTATAACATCAAAGGTACTGGATATGGTGGAATCAGGACTTGAACAGGCGAAGGCGGCGATGATAATAACAGATGATGCCAGGGAGGTTGCAGACAAGATATACAAGCAGCTTGGCAGAACTGTAACAATCATGCAGGGCAAAGGGATGATAAGCGGCAATAAGACAGTTCTATACTGTGTCCTTACTAGATTTGAGATAGGAGAGCTAAAGCGCATAATCAAGTCCATAGATTCATCTGCATTTGTGACTGTCACGGATGTGGCGGAGATCATCGGAAACCATATCAAGGACAATGAATATAAAGAGATGCTTGAGAAGGTGGAGAAAAAAGAGTCTAACGAGCAGATGGATAATCTGCCGGAGCATGAGAGCATGGAGGATTTTGAGAGCCTGAAAAAGTACATATAAATTAAAACCGCAGGTGTTCAACATATCATATGTATGATTGAACATCCTGCGGTTTTTGTATATATTTATATGTTATATGCTTTCAACGAAAGCCTTGTGGATACTGTAGTCGCTGTCAAGCTCCGGGTGGAATGAGAATGCAAACTGTTTGCCGTATTTTACGGCCACAATCTTGTCATCAACCGTTGCAAGTACATCTACTTCAGGTGAAACCTCAGCCACGTAAGGAGCACGGATGAAAGTCATGGGAACCTCTCCAATACCCTTGAGATCAGCCACGGTGTGAAAACTTCCAAGCTGTCTGCCGTAGGCATTTCTCTTTACTGTAACAGGGAGTGTGCCAAGGTGTACAGTGTCATCACCTTCAATATGTTGTGCAAGTAGGATAAGCCCTGCACATGTTGCCAAAACCGGCATACCGTCCTCAATCTGAGTCTTTATGGTATCGAACATATCACTGTCGCGTAGAAGTTTGCCCTGAACAGTGCTCTCTCCTCCTGGGAGAATAAGCGCATCGTATTCTTTTTCCAGATCCTTTGCGTTTCTCAGCTCTATGCAGGATACTCCAAGTTCGGAAAGTACATGTTCATGCTCTGCGAAAGCTCCCTGTACTGCCAATACACCGACCTGCATATTACTTACCCCTTTCTGCCATGAGGATTGCGATCTCCTGCTCGTTGATACCGACCATAGCTTCGCCAAGACCTTCTGAGAGCTTTGCAACAAGATCTGCATCGTTGTAGTTTGTTGTTGCCTGAACGATAGCAGCAGCACGCTTAGCAGGATCACCAGACTTGAATATACCTGAACCTACGAATACACCCTCAGCGCCGAGCTGCATCATAAGAGCTGCATCTGCTGGAGTTGCGACACCGCCGGCTGCGAAGTTTACAACTGGAAGACGATGATTTTCGTGTACATACTGAACAAGGTCATAAGGAACCTCAAGTTTCTTGGCTGCCTCATACAGCTCGTCAGTTCTCATGCTTACGATCTCAGCTATCTGGCTGTTCATCTTTCTCATATGTCTTACCGCCTGAACGATATCGCCTGTACCAGGCTCCCCCTTTGTTCTGATCATTGATGCACCCTCATTGATTCTTCTGAGTGCCTCACCAAGATCCTTTGCACCACATACAAATGGAACCTTGAACTGTCTCTTGTCGATGTGATATACATCATCAGCTGGTGAGAGAACTTCGCTCTCATCGATGTAATCAATCTCTATGGCCTGAAGGATCTGAGCCTCTGCAAAATGTCCGATACGGCACTTAGCCATAACAGGTATTGATACAGCGTTCTGGATTCCTTTGATCATCTGAGGGTCACTCATACGTGATACACCGCCTGCTGCTCTGATGTCAGCAGGTATTCTCTCAAGAGCCATAACTGCACATGCGCCGGCTGCCTCTGCGATCTTAGCCTGCTCAGGTGTTGTAACATCCATGATAACTCCGCCCTTGAGCATCTGGGCAAGTTCCTTGTTTAACTTATATCTTTCTGTTGTTTCCATGTTGAACCTCCGTTATAATTGTATTTGCATTTGTTTTGGTGAGTGTACATAAACTCACAATCTGTAGGTGATTATAAAACCAAAGTGACATTATATGAATAATCAATATGTGAATATAAAAACAGGTCAGATATACTGGAAATGTTGAAAAAACATCAAAAACAATGTCAGATATATACATTCTGACATGCAAATAGCAGGCTGAATATCGTTTTAATCGATATCATAAAGATATAAACAAGATGGTGGAGGAAAAAAGTATGGCTGCAACCAAGAAAAAAGAGAAGAAGAACGCAATGGCGGTCATAAACCAGAATATAAAGTCAGGAGAATTTGCAAAGATATACCTGCTGTATGGCAAGGAGAGATATCTGGTGAATCAGTATCGGGATAAACTGCTCGGAGCACTCACAGATAAGGATGACAATCTGAACTTTATGAAGTTTGCAGGAAATGGGATAAATACTCAGGAGATCATAGATTTCAGCAACGAGATGCCGTTCTTTGCGGACAGGAGAGTAGTCCTTGTAGAAAACAGTGGATTGTTCAAGAGCAGCAATGAGGATTTTGCAAAAAAGCTTATTAATATAGAAGATACATCAGTAGTAATCTTTGTGGAGATGGAGGTGGATACCAGATACAAGCTGTTCAAAGCCGTCGATAAAAGCGGTGAGGCACTTGAATTCGTAACTCCTGATGAGAAGATGATGGTTACATGGGTTAGATCTCTGTTCCGTGAATCTGAGGTAGCTACAACGGATACTGCTATATATAGGATAATAGAATGTGCCAAGATGGACATGAACTGCATCAAGAATGAAGTCGATAAAATGATAAGTTATGCGGGTGATAAAAAACAGGTGAGTGAGCATGACGTTGAGCTTTTGTGCAGTCAGGATGCTGAGAGCAAGGTGTATCAGATGACAGATTTCATCATAGCAAAGCAGAAGGAGCGTGCGGTAAGGATGTATCATGATCTTCTTGAGAACAAGGAGGCTCCGATCATGATAAACTCATGTATCATGCGTCAGTATAACAAGCTGCTCCTGGTGAAGATGGCAATTGCAGATGGTGCGCAGGATGCTGGTATCGCAAAGATCGCAGGATGTCCGGTGTGGGCGGTCAAGAATTATAAGGCTCAGTGCAGACCTTATACGGCAGAACAGTTAAAGGGCATAGTTGAGCAGAGCAATGAAATGGATTACAAATTAAAGACAGGGCAGGTCATGGATGCCGCCGCGCTTGAGGTTATGATCGTGGAACTGTGCGAGATGTGATAGGTTTTATTTTAATTTAGATAAAAAAATAACCGCTGTAAAAACAGTGGTTATTTTTTTATAACTATGAGTGGTTCAAATATATGCAGCCGTTTAATATATCCAATCCCTGTGTCAAAGTTACTGTGTTATCATATGAATGATTAAGCCATCTTGTTGACAGCAACTGCAAGACGTGATACCTTACGTGCAGCGTTGTTCTTGTGGTAGATGCCCTTTGATGCAGCCTTGTTGATCTCTGATGTAGCAACAACAAGTGCCTGCTGAGCAGCAGCCTTATCACCAGCAGCGACAGCAGCCTCAACCTTCTTGATAACAGTCTTAACCTTAGACTTGATCATCTTGTTTCTAAGTGTCTTCTTCTCGATAACATTGATTCTCTTCTTTGCAGATTTGATATTAGCCAAAATTCTTACCTCCATAAATTCTAAATAAATATAATAAGGTTTTACATTAAAACCGGACACGGACAATTCAATGTAAACATACTCACATATAATAGATGAAACACAAATCCTTGTCAAGTGTAATTAAACAAAAAATGCCAAAAATATAAGTAAAACCTGTCTCTTATACACATCTCCGAGCCCACGAGACGCGTAGTAATCTC
>URJU01000126.1 GCA_900548315.1 uncultured Coprococcus sp.
GTGGTAAGAATTATCCTGAGAAGATCGCCACTATAGTAAGCGGTGTTGCAGAAGGTTGTAACCAGTCAGGCGCTGCCCTTGTAGGCGGAGAGACGGCAGAGCACCCAGGACTTATGCCTGAGGATGAGTACGATCTTGCTGGATTTGCAGTTGGAGTTGTTGAGAAGAAGGATCTTATCACTGGAGAGAATATCAAGCCGGGAGATACACTTATTGGTATTGCATCAAGCGGTGTACACAGCAATGGTTTCTCGCTTGTAAGAAAGGTATTTGAGATGACAAAGGAATCTCTTGATACATATTACGATGAGCTTGGCAAGACACTCGGTGAGGCACTTATTGAGCCGACAAGGATATATGTGAAAGCCCTAAAGGCAGTAAAAGATGCAGGCGTGACAATTAAGGGATGCAGTCACATCACAGGTGGCGGATTCTATGAGAATATCCCAAGAATGCTCCCTGACGGAGTGCGCGCACAGGTTAAGAAGGATTCATACGAGGTGCCGGCTATATTCAAACTTCTCGCAAAGAAGGGAGATATAGATGAGCATATGATGTACAACACATACAACATGGGTGTTGGTATGTGCCTTGCAATAGATCCTGCAGACGCAGACAAGACAATAGCAGCAATAGAAAGCGCTGGAGACAAGGCGTTTGTTCTTGGTACAGTAGCAGCTGGTGAAAAGGGAGTTGACTTATGCTAAAGGTTGCAGTTCTGGTATCAGGTGGGGGAACCAATCTTCAGGCCATTATTGATGCCGTAGAGAATAAAGCCATAACAGATACAGAGATTGTTGCAGTCATAAGCAACAACAGGAATGCATTTGCGCTTGAGAGAGCGAAGAAGGCGGGGATAGCAGCAGAGGTTGTAAGTCCTAAGGATTTTGCGGATCGTACAGAGTTCAACGCAGCACTTCTCGCAAAGCTTAAGGAGACCGGCGCGGATCTCATAGTTCTCGCAGGATATCTTGTGGTTATACCTGAGATAGTTATAGATGCATATCCGAACAAGATAGTTAACATTCATCCATCACTCATACCGTCGTTCTGCGGAACAGGTTATTATGGACTTAAGGTACATGAGGCAGCTCTCGCAAGAGGTGTCAAGGTAGTTGGAGCTACGGTTCATTTTGTAGATAAAGGCACTGACACAGGTCCTATAATCATGCAGAAGGCGGTTGCAGTACAGAATGGAGATACACCAAAGGTTCTGCAGCAGCGTGTTATGGAGCAGGCCGAGTGGAAACTCCTGCCTGCGGTTATAGACAAGATAGCCCACGGCAAGGTTCATGTGGAAGATGGAATTGCAGTGGTGGAAGATTAGGAGGAATATCCATGAAAGTATTGGTAGTAGGAAGCGGCGGAAGAGAGCATGCTATAGTTACAAGTATTTCAAAGAGTGATAAAGTATCCAAGATATATTGTGCACCTGGCAACGCAGGTATCGCAGCACTTGCAGAGTGCGTTGATATAGGTGTGATGGATTTTGACAAGCTGGTTGCATTTGCAAAGGATAAGGCTATAGATCTGGTTGTTGTTGCACCGGATGATCCGCTTGTTGCAGGCGCAGTTGATGCGTTCGAGGCAGCAGGTATTAGAGCATTTGGTCCTCGTGCAAATGCTGCGATCATAGAGGGATCAAAGGCATTCTCCAAGGATCTCATGAAGAAGTATGGTATACCTACAGCTGCTTATGAGAACTTTACAGATGCAGACTCAGCGCTCAAGTATCTTGAGACAGCTACATTCCCTATAGTATTAAAGGCTGACGGACTTGCACTCGGCAAGGGCGTTCTCATATGTAATGATCTTGAGGAGGCAAAGGCAGGTGTCAAGGAGATCATGCTTGACAAGCACTTTGGTTCAGCGGGCAATACTATGGTCATAGAGGAGTTCATGACAGGACGTGAGGTATCAGTCCTCTGTTTCTGTGATGGAACAACCATCAAGCCTATGACCTCAGCGCAGGATCATAAGAGAGCAAAGGATGGAGACCAGGGACTCAACACAGGTGGTATGGGAACATTCTCACCAAGTCCTTTCTATACAAAAGAGATAGACGAGTACTGTATGGAGAATATCTACAAGCCAACAATGGCAGCTATGAAGACCGAGGGCAGAGAGTTTAAGGGCGTTCTGTTCTGTGGACTCATGATGACCCCAAACGGTGTTAAGGTTCTCGAGTACAACGCAAGATTTGGCGATCCGGAGGCTCAGGTAGTCCTTCCGCGTATGAAGAATGATATCATCGATGTCATGGAAGCATGTATCGATGGAACGCTTGATAAGGTGGATCTTCAGTTTGAGGATAATGCTGCAGTTTGTGTAGTCCTTGCATCAGATGGCTACCCTGTATCATACAAGAAGGGGTATCCAATACATGGACTTGAGAAATTTGACGGCAAGGATGATTACTATGTATTCCATGCTGGAACAAAGTTCGACGGTGATGAGATCGTGACAAATGGCGGTCGTGTCCTCGGAGTTACAGCAAAGGGCAAGGATCTCTTTGAAGCTCGTGCAAATGCATATGCTGCAACGGAGTGGATCACATTTGAGAATAAGTACATGCGACATGATATAGGTAAGGCTATCGACGAGCAGTAGGAGAACTTTTATAGTTTGAATATGCAAGTTTGAAATTATAAACAAATATTTATACACACAAAAGAGGTTTTGAGATATAATGTTTCAAAACCTTTTTTACTCTGCATTGTTAAAGAGGAGTAAAAACAATTTTGAAATAAACGTGTCAGATTCACATGGAAACCTGACATGCATGCAGTATCAGCGCTTAGCCGCAAATGGCTATAATGGGCTGATGCTTAATAGATGCGAGGTGAGAATTATGAAATTGCCATATAGCAAAGAAACAGAGGTAGTTTTAAAAGAGGCTAACAGGATAGCACGAAAGCTTGGACAGAACTTTGTCGGAAGTGAACACATGATACTTGCGTTGGCATCTGTTTCGGATACTACAGCGTACAGTATACTTAACAGTAACGGGCTGGATATAACAAAGGTCACACATGCCCTGAAGTATATCCTTGAGCCGGGGGGAACAGTTACAAGGGAAAAAGACAAATATACTGAGACTGCAAAAAATATACTGGACGATGCTCAGGTTGAGGCTGCAAGGCTGTCGTCTGAGGAGGTTGGAACGGAACATTTGCTGCTTGCTATATTAAAGGAACAGAGCAGTGTTGCAGTCAGACTTATGCAGATAGAAAAAATAAATATGCAAAAGGTGTATACGGATATACTCACAACCTGTGGGGTGGATTTGAGTGTGGCGAAGAAGGAATACGCTGCTATTAAGAAGAAAAAGGCAAAGGCAGGTTCTTCCACACCGACACTCGATAAGTATTCGAGAGATATCACAAAGGAGGCAAGACTTGGTAATCTGGATCCGGTTGTCGGCAGGGAGAAGGAGATCCAGAGAGTTATGCAGATACTCAGCAGAAGAATGAAGAATAACCCTTGTCTGGTTGGTGAACCGGGAGTTGGTAAGACTGCTGTGGTTGAAGGTATAGCATATATGATAGCTCATGATAATGTGCCGGATACGGTGAGGGGAAAGAGACTTTTGTCACTGGATATATCTGGTATGCTTGCCGGATCCAAATACAGAGGAGAATTTGAGGACAGGATAAAGAAGGTTATCCAGGAGGTGGTTGCCTCCGGTGACGTGATCCTGTTCGTGGATGAACTTCACACTCTGGTTGGTGCGGGTGATGCTGAGGGCGCAATAGACGCATCAAATATACTAAAACCATCCCTTTCCCGTGGTGAGATCCAGATGATAGGTGCCACTACAAGGGCAGAATATAGGAAATATATAGAGAAAGATGCAGCCCTTGAGAGAAGGTTTCAGCCTGTAAATGTGGAGGAACCGACGAGAGAAGAGGCTGTTGAGATACTAAAAGGACTTAGGGCCTGCTATGAGCAGCATCATGGGGTAGAGATAAGTGATGAGGCTGTGGAGGCCGCTGTAGATCTGTCAGTCAGATACATTACGGATAGATTTCTTCCGGATAAGGCGATAGATCTAATGGATGAGGCGTGTTCACGAAGGCGGCTTGGATTCACTATGCAAGGAACAGCTCGTGACAAAAATGAAACGGAACTGGCGACCCTTGACAGTGATCTTGAGGCTGCACTCATGTCAGGGAATATAGATGAGGCAGCAAATATTAGGCGCAGACAGGAAGAGATCGCCAGAAAGTCTGCACGCAGTCGTGCCACAGGCGGACACAATATAGTTGTCGGTGAAAATGATATTGCGGACGTTGTGTCCGTGTGGACAAAAATACCGGTGAGCAGACTTACAGAGAAAGAATCAAAGAGACTTGAGAGGCTTGAAACAGAACTCCACAAGCGCGTTGTTGGGCAGGATGAGGCCGTGTCGGCTGTGGCAAAGGCGATAAAGAGGAGTAGGGTAGGACTTAAAGATCCTAGAAGACCTATAGGTACATTTTTGTTCCTTGGACCGACCGGTGTGGGTAAGACTGAGCTTTCAAAGGCTCTTGCTGAGGTTGTATTTGGAAGTGAGGATGCACTTATAAGAGTTGACATGTCGGAATACATGGAAAAGCACAGTGTATCAAAGCTTATCGGTTCGCCTCCTGGATATGTTGGATTTGAGGAGGGCGGACAACTCAGTGAGAAGGTAAGGACAAATCCATACTCAGTGATACTGTTTGACGAGATAGAGAAGGCACATAGTGATGTGTTTAATATACTTTTGCAGGTGCTTGACGACGGACATGTAACTGATTCACAGGGTAGAAAAGTAGACTTCAAGAACACCATTATCATCATGACATCAAACACAGGTGCACAGAGGATCATTGATCCAAAACAGCTGGGCTTTGTAACGGTTCAGGATGATAGTAAAGAACATGAGGACATGAAGAAAAATGTCATGGATGAGCTGAAGAGGACATTTAAGCCTGAGTTCCTAAACAGAATAGATGACACTATAGTATTCCATGCCCTCACAGAGAAAAATGTCCGGGATATTGCTGGTCTCATGCTGAGAGAACTCAAAAGGCGAGTTCAGGCTCAGATGGATATAGAACTCAAATTTACAGATCATATGAAGAAATATATCTTTGAGAAGGGTTATGACAAGAAGTATGGTGCAAGACCACTCAAGCGTGCTATACAGACCTACGTTGAAGATGAACTGGCGGAGGCTATTCTTGTAGGAAAAGTTCATAAGGGAGATATAGTCACTGTATCTGTGAAGAAAGTCAAGGGTGAGGATGGATCTGTTACGGAGAAAGTATCACTTACTGCAAAACAAAAGGATAAATAGAGATTAATGATTAGATATATGTGATGCGCTTACATGATAGAAAATATTATTAAAAATTGGTGAAAATGTATAATTATGTAGAAAAAAGAGACCAGTTACTGTATAATAAAAAGCACTAACGGATAGTAAAAAAACAGGAGGATAAATTTAAATGGCAGTAGTAAGCGATTTGATAAATGTACAGGGAGATTCATTAGAGTTTGGCAATTATGAACTTGGATCAAAGACCAAGAAAGATGGATTTGAGTTTCAGGGGGATATATACAAGATAAAGACATTTAATGAGATCACAAAGCTCGAGAAGAATGGTTTGTTCGTATATGAGTCAGTACCGGGAACAGCAGTACATGGTTTCAAGGCTGATGAGAACGATGTGACATTTGTTGTTGAGGGCCCGGAGAATGCATCTATCACACTGGAGCTTGAGCCTGAGACAGAGTACAAGGTTCATGTTGATGATGTATATGTCGGTAAGAACAAGACAAATCTCGGCGGCAAGATGAGCATAAGCGTTGATCTTGAAGAGGGAAGACCTGTTAAGGTTGATGTAAAGAAAGCTTTTGACTGATAGAGATGTCAGAAGACAGAGGAAACTGATGTTTGGTCTCATATTTTAATTATAAGACACAATATAAAACAGGAGATGTTTATGGCAAAAGGTAAACAAGTGTTTTTTTGCCAGGAATGTGGATTTGAATCGACAAAATGGATGGGTCAGTGTCCTGGATGTAAGGCATGGAACTCATTTTGCGAGGAAAAAGTGACGGTAGGCGCCAAGAGTCAGTCCGGTAGAAGGGCTGTCGTGGCGCCTACAAGCATTTTGGAGGTGGAGACCACCACCGAGACGCGATTTACCACAGGAATAGGCGAATTAAACAGAGTATTGGGCGGCGGAGTAGTGAGTGGATCACTGGTGCTTGTTGGAGGTGATCCCGGAATAGGAAAATCCACGATATTGCTGCAGATGTGCAGAAATATGTCTGAGATGGGACAGAAGATATTGTACGTGTCAGGCGAGGAATCACTCTCTCAGATAAAGATGAGAGCTGAACGTATAGGCAGATTCACAAAGGATATGTTGCTGCTCTGTGTCAACAACCTCGAGGATGTAGAGGAGTATGTCAAGAAAGATACACCAAAGGTTATAGTTATTGATTCTATACAGACGATCGTTACAGACGATATAGAGTCTGCACCGGGAAGTGTGTCTCAGGTAAAGGAAGTGACTGCGAGGCTCATGAGAATGGCCAAACAGACAGGAATAGCCATATTCATAGTAGGACATGTAACTAAAGAGGGGACTGTGGCGGGCCCAAGAACTTTGGAACCTGTCTCTTATACACATCTCCGAGCCCACGAGACGCGTAGTAATCTC
>URJU01000127.1 GCA_900548315.1 uncultured Coprococcus sp.
ACGAGATTACTACGCGTCTCGTGGGCTCGGAGATGTGTATAAGAGACAGTATATGTTGTTAATATATTATGAATGGATGTCGTTTGCGTTGATTGACGCGTTGTTCATGTCGATTTGTGTCTAAACTATTGGAAAAAGTATACAAATCGGATAATATATAGCTACAAGATAATTGACTCTGAGGGGAGATTGATTATATAGTGTCAGTGAGTATATGTAGAGTGCAGTCGGTATCGTTAATAGAGCCGGCAGTATAGCAATACGATCTGATGCATGGTGTTTTTCGAAAAGCCACTGCAGATAACGGATATCTGCGGTGGCTTTTTTTATACGGATACTATTTAAAAAACAAGCAGAATATGGTATCATATAAAGGAATATGGGTTTATGTATATATGAGGACAAGACTCAATAATAAAGGAAAATAGCTATTACCAGGAGGAAGAGTATGATTAAATTATTTGACAACGGTGCTTATCTTTTACATGGCACGGAGCTTGTTGAGGACAATGCAGATGCAAGTGCAGTACTTGTATCAAAGATTGGCAGTGTTCCATCAAAGGAAGATGCATCAAAGAACACACTTGCCTACGGAATATTGGAGCAGCATAACACATCTGGCAACATGGATAATCTCAAGATAAAGTTTGATAAGATGACATCACATGATATTACATTTGTCGGTATCATCCAGACAGCAAGGGCATCAGGTCTTAAGGAGTTCCCTATACCTTATGTACTTACAAACTGTCACAATTCTCTGTGTGCTGTAGGTGGAACAATCAACGAGGATGACCACATGTTTGGACTTTCCTGTGCAAAGAAGTATGGCGGTGTGTATGTGCCACCTCATCAGGCTGTTATTCATCAGTTTGCAAGAGAGATGCTTGCTGAGTGTGGAGCAATGATACTTGGATCAGATTCTCATACACGTTACGGTGCTCTTGGTACTATGGCTATAGGAGAGGGCGGCGGTGAGCTTGCAAAGCAGCTTCTGTGCAAGACATATGATGTTGCAAAGCCGGGCGTTATCGCCATCTATCTTGACGGAGATGTACAGAAGGGTGTTGGACCTCAGGATGTGGCACTTGCAATCATCGGAGCAACATTTGGATGTGGATATGTCAAGAATAAGGTTATGGAGTTTGTTGGTCCTGGAGTTGACAAGCTTTCAGCAGATTTCCGTATCGGTATTGATGTAATGACAACAGAGACGACCTGTCTGTCATCCATATGGAAGACAGATGACAAGATAAAGGATTGGTATGATATCCATGGCAGAAGTGAGGCATACAAGGAGATGAATCCTGGAGATGTAGCTTACTATGATGGAGTTGTGTATGTAGATCTGTCAACTGTTAAGCCTATGATAGCTATGCCATTCCACCCAAGCAACACATACACTATAGATGAGCTGAATGCAAATCTCATGGATATACTTGATGACGTTGAGAAACGTGCACTTGTAAGCCTTGACGGCAAGGTGGATTTCACACTCAAGGATAAGGTGAGAGATGGCAAGCTGTATGTAGAGCAGGGAATCATCGCCGGATGTGCAGGTGGTGGATATGAGAATATCTGTGATGCTGCCGATATACTCAGAGGCAAGAGCATAGGAGCTGATGAGTTCACACTTTCAGTATATCCTGCAAGTACGCCTATATATATGCAGCTCGCAAAGAACGGAGTCCTGGCAGATCTTATCGAGACAGGCTCTATCGTTAAGACAGCGTTCTGTGGACCTTGCTTTGGTGCCGGTGACACACCTGCCAACAACGCATTCTCCATCAGACATTCAACAAGAAACTTCCCTAACAGAGAGGGTTCAAAGATACAGAATGGTCAGATATCATCTGTTGCACTTATGGATGCCCGTTCGATCGCAGCGACAGCAGCCAACAAGGGATACCTGACATCAGCAACAGATCTTGCAGATATAGAGTACACACATCCAAAGTACTTCTTCGACAAAGCTATATACGACAGAAGAGTTTACAACGGTGTCGGCAAAGCTGATCCATCAGTTGAGATCAAGTTTGGTCCAAACATCAAGGATTGGCCTGAGATGGTTCCACTTACAGACAACCTTCTCTTGAAAGTAGCATCAGTTATACATGATCCTGTAACTACAACTGATGAGCTCATCCCATCAGGAGAGACTTCATCATACAGATCAAATCCTCTTGGTCTTGCAGAGTTCACTCTGTCAAGAAAGGATCCTGAGTACGTCGGAAGAGCAAAGGCTATCCAGGCGGTTGAGAAGGTTCGTGAGGCTGGAGAGTGCATGGGTAAGGCATTCCCAGAGGTCAAAGAAGTTATGCATGCTATCAAGGAGAAGTTCGAGGATGTATGCGGAAACAATACAGGAGTTGGAAGTACCATATATGCTGTTAAGCCAGGTGACGGTTCAGCTCGTGAGCAGGCTGCATCATGCCAGAAGGTACTCGGCGGATGGGCAAATATTGCAAAGGAGTACGCTACCAAGAGATACAGATCAAACCTTATCAACTGGGGTATGCTTCCATTTGTCATCGACAAGGACTTTGATTTTGACAATGACGACTATGTATTCATTCCTGGCGTCAAGGATGCAGTGAAGAACAAGACAGAGGTTATCAAGGCTTATGTTGTGAACAAGAATTTTGCTGAGATAGAGCTTAGACTTGGAGAACTCACAGATGATGAGAGACAGATCATCACAGACGGCTGCCTCATCAACTACTACAAGTACAACTAATTTATATATTATATATGGTGCCGAGTGCGCCATGTATGTACATTTGCAGATTATGTATATTTTCAGATAATGTATATACGACGAGATAACAGGCATCATCATTGTGCGCATTTGCGCGGATTGGTGGTGCCTGTTGTCGTTCATATAGCCTGTGTGATCCTGAGACGATGATGCACAATGGCGAAGACGAAAGGATTTGCACCGTGTCGGGGTTGCCAAGACAAAAATAAAATACAGGAGGTTTTTATAATGAGTAAATCAGAGATGGAAAAGATGCACACATGTGAGCTTTATCTTCCGGGTGACGAGGACATCGCCAGAGAGCAGATAAAGTGCCTGGACAGATTGTATGATTTCAATATGACCAGACCAACGGAGATGGTCAAGAGGCAGCAGATGCTTAAGGAGATGTTCGAGGAGATAGGAGACAACTGCTATATAGAGCCACCACTTCATGCAAACTGGGGCGGAAAGTTTGTGCATTTTGGAAATAACATATATGCCAACTTTAACCTGACAATGGTGGATGACACGCACATATATGTTGGGGACTATACAATGTTTGGTCCGAATGTCACACTGGCTACGGCGGGACATCCGATAGACGCAGAACTCAGAAAACAGGGATATCAGTACAATGCACCTATAACAATAGGCAAGAACTGCTGGATAGGTGCAGGAGTTACGATACTTCCGGGAGTTACTATAGGTGATAATACCGTCATAGGAGCTGGAAGTATGGTCGCAACGGATATTCCATCGAATGTGGTTGCTGTCGGAAATCCATGTAAGGTTCTTCGTGAGGTAAATGAGCGTGA
The DNA here is from genome assembly GCA_900548315.1 of uncultured Coprococcus sp. Classification (GTDB taxonomy): domain Bacteria; phylum Bacillota; class Clostridia; order Lachnospirales; family Lachnospiraceae; genus Coprococcus. The sequence goes on from URJU01000127.1 coordinate 3,556, forward strand.
CGCAAAGTACTATTTCAAAGATCACAGGATCGACTTCTTCCAGTACAACAACGTAAGTAAGAATGACTGATGAGGTGAATGAGTGAAGGTTACATGCAAAAGCTGCGGTAAAAAATTCAATCCTGAAAAGACAGGGCATATGTGTCCGAGATGCGGTTCATGGTATGTGGAGAAAAACAGAGATGGGCAGTTTGAAAGCGGAGCAGTTTCGGCAGATGCCGGAGCTGGGGACGGTGATCACAGTCGGGATCAGACATCATATACTGAAGACAAGAATAAACAGTATGGAAATGTGCACAGAGAGTGGTTCAAGAAGAAAGAAAAAGACGTACTCGATAATGAAAAGAGAATGGAAAAAGTCAACATGATAATTATCATTGTATTTTTCCTGATAATAAGTCTGGGGACTGTTTATTCGGCGATCACATCAGAACATGACAAAAGTCTTGGGTTTGATGAAGAATTAGAAGACGAATATGAGGATACAGATGATGAAATATACAGTGGCGATGGGAATTATTATGTTGATAGTATCCCGGTCAAAGGATATGCATTTGGAGACAAGATGGTGAATGTGGATCCTGACGGAAATACGGCGTGGTTGACGATAAATTCAGTGGAGCCTATAGAGCTGGAAGATGCCGATATTCCCGAAGGATATGTAGTATATGACATGGAATATGAGATGGATACTCCGGACGATGGGGATTCAGATGCAGAGGATATGTCAGACGGAGGGGATTATTTTGATGTATATCTCAGATCAAAATCTTGTATGATGTTGGAACCTATGAGTCAGGAGGACATAGACATTTTGGTGTCATATGATGGATATGCAGATGTCAATGACATATCAGAAGTAGTGGATGCTGATCATGGACATATGTACTTTATGGTCAGGTCAGGTGATTATGGGTATATGGTCGTATACTGCCAGAATGATGATCCTGATTCACCGGAAGGTCAGACTACTCCTACAAATATTATGTATGTGGTAGGTGAAAAGGCTGACGCGTCGGTTTGGTATGATGTGAGTAAGCTTGACACTCCTAAAGGAAAGTTATACAAAATATACGATGGGGAGTATGGACAGAAAATTGAGAATGATAAGAAATATACTCTTCCTGGCGGGGCGGAAATTACCACTGATGAGATAAGTTATCTGAGTGAAGTTGAATTTGATTATGACAGTTATGACTATTATCTGGTGAGCGATATACTGTTAAATCACGGCGCGAGAACAGGAAACTTTGACATTGTGGTTATAGATACGGACAGTGATACGGATCCAATAAAGAGAAAGATTTTCTATGGTGAATATACAGATGATGCCCTTACCCCAATGTCTGTGGTGTATCAATATGTTGTGTACGGTATCCCGAAGGGGCAGGATAAGATCATAAATGTTACATATGAATTTGGATCAGTGCTGGATGAACTGCAGCATGAGACCGCAAGACTTCCGGTTCCGGAGCAATAATACTATATATGTTTCTATATATGAAAGACTATTATAATATCCTGAATGATATACATATGAAGTTATAAGAAAAGGCATACATGGACGGTACAGTGAAATGTACTATCATGTATGCCTTTTGTGATTGATCTCTTTGCTTACTGCTTTGATATGGCAGCTGTTTCAGTGCTCTTGGCAACCTCTACGATAGAAGAGGTAAGACCTGCGATTCCCTGGATCTCTGATGGAATGATGATCTTGGTAGCCTTGCCGTCTGCAGCCTTTGTAAATGCTTCGAGGCTTTTAAGTGTGATAACCTGATTTGATGGCATTGATTCATTAAGAGCTCTGATACCATCTGCATTTGCCTGCTGTACAGCAAGTATAGCCTGAGCCTGACCTTCGGCCTCTTTGATCGTTGCTTCCTTCTTAGCTTCAGCACGAAGGATCTGGGATGCCTTCTCAGCCTCGGCCTCAAGTATGACTGACTGCTTGTTACCTTCTGCTATGAGGATGGCTGATTTCTTCTCACCTTCAGCACGAAGGATCTGTTCACGTCTCTCACGCTCTGCCTTCATCTGCTTTTCCATGGCATCCTGAATGGCAGCAGGAGGAATTATGTTCTTAAGCTCTACTCGGTTGACCTTGATACCCCAAGGATCGGTGGCCTCGTCAAGTGTTGCACGCATCTTTGTGTTGATGGTCTCCCTTGATGTAAGGGTTTGGTCAAGTTCCAGATCTCCGATGATGTTACGGAGCGTTGTGGCTGTGAGGTTTTCGATAGCCATGATAGGGTTTTCAACACCGTAGCTGAAAAGCTTTGGATCCGTTATCTGGAAGAATACGACTGTGTCAATCCTCATTGTAACGTTATCCTTTGTAATGACAGGCTGTGGAGCGAAGTCAACGACCTGTTCCTTGAGAGTAACCTTCTTGGCTACCTTATCTATAACAGGCACTTTCATGTGAAGTCCTACGGACCATGTTGCCTGGTAAGTTCCAAGTCTTTCTATTACATAGGCATGTGCCTGTGGCACGATCTTGATCGTACTGCAGATAACAACGATTACGATCAGACATAAAATAATAATTAGTGCTGTTCCAATTCCGTCCATATTAATCTCCTTAATAAAAATAATGTGTGTGTTAAGGCATGTCAGCCTCGTTAGTTACTACCCCTGATGCTGCGGCTTTTTCAACGATCGCCTTGACGCCAGATATCTCGTCTATCACAACCTCTGTTCCGGGTTCTATGATATCGCCGTTCTTAGATCTGGCGGTCCATTCAACACCGTTTATCATTACCTGTCCGGTAGACTTGAGATTGTCTATTTCGGCAGAGACGATAACGTGCTTGCCGATAAGACTTTCCACATTGGTTTTAACCAACTTATTGTCTAAATGTTTTTTTGCGATAGGTCTTGTCGTGAAGAACAGGATAGATGTGACAATGAGGAATACAACGATCTGTAACGGCAATGATCCGCTGAAAAAAGCTATTATCAGTGCCGCAAGGGCTCCTCCACATGCCCAGATGGTTGTAAGTCCAAGCGATATGATCTCTACAATGAGACATACGGCAAATATGATAAGCCAGGTTGCAATCTCCCAATTCATATAGAACACCTCCCTCTGTCTCTTATACACATCTCCGAGCCCACGAGACGCGTAG
>URJU01000128.1 GCA_900548315.1 uncultured Coprococcus sp.
AGATAGTAGATAATATAATAATTATATAGTAGGAAAAGGCAGAAAAAGTAAATGAAATGCAAAATTAAAACGTACAGGTGAAGACAGAATCGTACAAATATATTGGAGAGGTGGACAAACATGGCAAAGTATATCTTGAGCTGCTGCTCAACAGCAGATCTTTCAAAGGAGCATTTTGACAAAATCGACGTAAAATATATATGCTTTCACTACGAGCTTGATGGTGTGGAGCATCCTGATGACCTGGGACAGACCATGCCATTTGAAGAATTTTACAGAAAGATGACAGAGGGGGCGGCTACGAAGACCTCGCAGGTGAATTCAGATGAATATTATGATTTCTGGAGACCCTATCTTGAACAGGGGTATGACATACTTCACCTGACATTGTCATCGGGAATAAGCGGGTCTATAAACTCTGCAAATATTGCCAGGGAGGATCTGGAGGAAGAATTCCCTGACAGGAAACTCTATGTGGTTGATTCTCTGGGAGCGTCCTCAGGCTATGGGCTCATCATGGACACGCTGGCAGGCATGAGGGATGAAGGCAAGTCCATAGACGAGCTGCATGACTGGATAGAACAGCATAAGCTGGACCTGAACCACTGGTTCTTCTCAACAGACCTCACGTTTTATATCAGAGGCGGAAGAATATCCAAGACTGCCGGAACAGTCGGCACAATACTTGGAATATGCCCACTTCTCAACATGGATGATGAGGGCAGGCTGATACCGAGATCAAAGGTAAGAGGCAAAAAGAAGGTTATTCAGGAGATAGTAAAGCGCATGGAGGAGAATGCACAGGATGGGCTTGATTATTCCGGCAAGTGCTATATATCGCAGTCTGCATGTATGGATGATGCCGAGGCTGTGGCAAGGCTTGTCGAGGAGAGATTTCCAAAACTTGACGGCAAGGTGGAGATCAATTATATAGGAACTACCATAGGAAGTCATACAGGACCCGGCACAGTTGCCTTGTTTTTCTGGGGCAAAAGGCGCCAGGGGTAGGATAATACATTGTGCATTCATTTCTCCACTGCTATAATGTAGGAAGAATTTATATTTATTAATTTTTGATGCGCTTGGGTCGATTTTGATATTTAAGACCGGACGATACAGGCTATGTGTTGAAGGCTGGAGGAGAGAGAATGGATAATACAATTGATAAAAGCATACAAATGGACAGCCGGATGAAAGAATTCTTCGAGTGCATAGGCGGGGACGCGGATACACAGCAACAGAGAATCCAGTGTATAAGGAATGGTCTTGCTGCTATTGCTGACAGGCTCAGGCTGGGAAAGGCGGAGATTACTGTTGATATTCCGAAAAACAGGTTTATGCCGCTTGGAGAAAGAAACAGCGCAGTATTATACGAGGAAGAAGGGGCTGAATTGGGTACCCCCGTTGATATAGAGATGAAGATCAGAACCGGTGGCACTGTGTTTATCAAGGATTACCCATATGGTCCGGGTTATTCAGAAGAGGAGATACAGACACACAGGTTTATATTCAGGGAGATATTTATTCAGTACAACCGGACATTAGCTCAGTGCATGCTTGAAAAGATCATGCATACAGATATCAACACAGGTGTAGCCAATCAGGATTCCCTGATGTATTATGCGGTCAATCTGATAAAAAATGGACGGATTGGTGATTATACAGGTATCTTTTTTAATATCCACAATTTCAAGTATGTGAATAAGGTTTTTGATTATTCACAGGGAGATGTGATACTTAGGAATTATGCGCAGATGATGAAGTCATACCTTGACAGCGATGAGGAGATAGCAAGACTTGGAGGAGATAATTTCGTTGTAATCTGCCGTAATGAGAATGTGTCTGATTTTATAAACAAGATTAAAGATGTCCATATAAGCCATGAGTACAGATCTGACAAAAGAGAATTCCAGCTGGGTGTTACAGCGGGTATAGCAGGTCTGGAAGGCGTTGCTAAGCCGAGGGAAGTCATGGCCAGAACCAGCATTGCGTATCAGGCTGCCAGAAAAAACGGAGCGGGCTCCATAGTTGTATATACAAAAGAGATTCAGAAACATCTTATGGATGACCAGGAGATCCTGGCTGCTTTTCCGCAGGCACTTGCTGCGGGTGAGTTTGTAGTATATTATCAGCCCAAGGTGAGGATTGCAGACAAAAGCATATATGGTGCGGAGGCACTTGTACGCTGGGTGAGAGATGGACAGGTGGTCACACCTGCAAGATTTATACCGCAGCTTGAGAGAGAGGGCAGTGTGTGCAGGCTTGACTACTATATGCTTGAGCAGGTATGCGGTTTTTTGAAAAGCAGACTGGATAAAGGTCAGAAGATCGTGCCTGTATCAGTAAATTTTTCCAGAAGGCATTTGGAAGAAAGTGATCTGGTAGAACGCATAACTGGTACCATAGACAGATTTGGGATAGACAGAAGCTATATTGAGATAGAACTCACAGAAAGTGAAGATTATCAGAATTATGAGATCATGTCCAGCGTGATAGAAAGACTCAAGGAACGAGGCATAAGTACATCCATAGATGATTTTGGCACAGGATTTTCTTCACTCAACATGATCAAAAAGGTTGACCTTGATACCATCAAGATAGACAAATCGCTGATACCTTTTGACGATGTAAACAATAATAAGCACCAGGATATAGTAATGTTTTCAAGCATAATAAACCTCATAGGCAGACTCGGAAAAAAGTCAGTTGCGGAGGGCGTTGAAACAACTCAGCAGCTTGACTATCTGGAAAAGCTTGGCTGTGATATAGTACAGGGATATGTGTTTGATAAGCCTCTTCCAAAGGATGAATTTGAGCATAGACTGGAGTCTGGATATAGTTTATGAATGTTCTGATATGCCTTTGTATATTGAAAGAAGGATCTTATCGCATTTTAACGCTTTATCAAAATAAATAGTTGACATATGTCTAGAATAGAATTATTATTCCGAATTAAAAAACGGCAATGGAGCCATATGAACTCCATTGCTGTTTTTTGTGTATGTAGTAAAACGGTAAAATATATATACATGGGGACTTGTTTCTTCACCGGGAAAATGATAAAACTGTTGAGAGGATTGATAAAGAAACACAGCAAAAATTGCTGCTTGAGATGGGGTTTGCCAGGGAAGTTCTCAGTTCAATTCTCAACACATAATAGAGTGCCTGTATGTTGTATGCTGTGGCACGGACTAAAAAGAACGAGAGGTTTCACAGATGAAGAGTAGACAGGTAAGGAATTCACTGTTGCTGGTTTTGACAGCTTTTATATGGGGCGTAGCCTTTGTTGCACAGAGACAGGGAGGAGATACGGTTGGACCGTTCTCTTTCAACGGAATACGATCGCTGATCGGCGGTGCTGTTCTTATACCGGTCATATTTATAATTGACAGGATAAAACCGTCTGATAGGAAACCGCGCAATAGATCAGATAGAAAGAGACTTGTGATTGGAGGTATATGCTGTGGAACTGTTCTGTTCCTGGCAAGCTCTGCACAGCAGCTTGGTCTTTATATGGGAACACCGGCGGGGAAAGCGGGATTTCTCACAGCGTGTTACATATTGCTGGTTCCAATACTGAGTCTGTTTTTGAAGAAGAAATGTGGCTGGAATATATGGCTTGGAATAGTTATAGCTGTGGTGGGGCTTTATCTGCTTTGTATGAGCGGGTCACTGTCATTTCAGAGCAGCGATCTTATGATGCTTGTATGTGCATTGCTTTTTGCTGGACATATACTTGTGATAGACCACTTTTCACCTCTTGTGGATGGAGTCAGAATGTCCTGTATACAGTTCTGGGTATGTGGAATTCTCAGCATATTCCCGGCGTTTTTCTCTGAGATGCATCACAGTGTGGCCGGGATTGCGGCGTGGGTTCAGCCTCTCGGCACATTGAGTGCGTGGATTCCTATACTATATGCAGGAGTATTGTCGTGCGGAGTGGCATATACACTTCAGATAGTTGGACAGAACGGACTAAATCCTACAGTCGCATCAATGATCATGAGTCTTGAATCGGTATTTTCTGTCATTGCCGGCTGGTTGATACTTGGTGAGAAGATGGGAGGCCGGCAGCTGGCAGGATGTGGGCTGATATTTGCGGCAATACTTCTTGCCCAGATCCCAGCCGGACGAGGAAAGAAAGAGATGGTATGAACGTCTTGAGAGTCGATGATAAAAATACTTTGTTTTCACAAGAAAAAATATGCAGCAGGTGTACATATATCGCTGAAACACTTGAAAAAAATACGAGTTTTTATTTACTTGCAAAAATGGGTTGACATTAAAATACTTCAGTGCTAATTTAGGTACCGAACAAAGAGCAAATGCAAAGAACAGAATACGGTCGTCAAAGATCGCATACTTCAGAGAGCCGCCGGTTGGTGTGAGACGGTGTATGTCCTTGATGATTATCCTCTGCGAGCAGTGCACTGAATTCCTTGGTCATGAGATACCAGAGACATTAGGTGTCACCGGTTTTCTACCGTTACATAGAAGCTTATTTCAATAGACATTGAGTAGTGGTCAGGCGAGATGAGGTTAGAGAGGTCATCCTTTTATGATGGCAAATAAAGTGGTAACGCGGAAGTATACAGGCTTTCGTCTTTATGAGATTGCATAGAGACGAAAGCCTTTTTTTATGTGTTTTTTATGTATAAACTCTTTGTACGAATAAATCATGTATCAGCCAGCTTGAGGTCATTACGGATTCATGAGCAGGCATATACTTAAAAAAGGGACCGCTGCAAGGCGGGAGAAAGGAGAAAGATATGAATAGTTTAGTTATCATTCTTATCGCAGTAGTAGTTTTAGGTGCTGGTTATCTTGGCTATGGAAGATGGCTTGCAAAGAAGTGGGGTGTAGATCCAAATGCAAAGACCCCGGCAGTTGCAAACGAGGATGGAAAGGATTATGTTCCTTCATCAAAGCTTACAGTATTCGCACATCAGTTTTCATCGATAGCAGGTGCCGGTCCTGTTCAGGGACCTATCATCGCAGCCATGTTCGGATGGGTTCCAGTTTTACTCTGGCTGCTTGTCGGAGGCGTATTCTTCGGTGCAGTTCAGGATTTTGGTGCACTTTACGCGTCAGTTAAAAATGGTGGTAAGTCGATAGGACTTGTCATCGAGAAGTACATAGGCAAGGCAGGAAGAAGATTCTTCTCACTGTTCTGCTGGCTCTTTACACTTCTTGTTATAGCAGCATTTACATCGATGGTTTCATCGACATTTAACGGTTTCACAGCAGGTGCTGACGGAGCTGTGACAAAGAACTTCAATGGTGCTGCAGCGGCAACAGTTTCAATGTTGTTCATAGTAGTAGCCATGGTATTCGGTGTGGTTATGAAGACATGCAAGAATATGAAGGAGTGGCTCAAAGCTATAGTAGCCATCGTCCTCATCGTTGCAATGTTTGCGGTAGGTATGAAGCTTCCTTGGTACTTAAATGGTGCCCAGTGGAATTACGTAATCATGGCTTACCTCTTCCTCGCATCAGTACTTCCAATGTGGTTACTCATGCAGCCAAGAGATTACATGACAACATTCATGCTGGTAGGCATGCTGATCGGTGCATTTGTCGGTGTCCTGGTCGGACATCCGGACATGAACCTGAATGCTTTCAACGGTTTCACAGTTGTATCATCAACAGGAGCTAAGAGTTATCTGTTCCCAACACTGTTTGTAACGATCGCCTGTGGTGCGGTTTCCGGTTTCCACAGCCTTGTTTCATCGGGAACATCATCAAAGACAGTAAAAAATGAAAAAGATATGCTTTTCGTAGGTTACGGCGCAATGATCCTTGAGACACTCCTCGGAGTTATCTCACTTATAGTAGTTGGTGCGGTAGCAGTTGGCGGCAAGGCTCCAGAGGGTCTTACACCTTTCCAGATCTTCTCACAGGGTATTGCAGGATTCCTTGAGAAGTTTGGACTTCCAAACTCAGTCGCAAATGTATTCATGACAATGTGTGTATCAGCACTTGCTCTTACATCACTTGACTCAGTTGCACGTATCGGACGTATGTCATTCCAGGAGCTCTTCATGGGAGACACAACAGATACATCCAAGATGCCTGTATGGCAGAAGATACTTACAAACAAGTATTTTGCAACAGTTATAACACTGTTCTTTGGTTATCTTCTCTGCAAGGGTGGATATTCAAATGTATGGCCACTCTTCGGATCAGCAAACCAGATGCTTGCAGCCCTTGTACTTATAGGCGTAGCAGTATTCCTCAAGGCAACAAACAGAAAGCACGCAATGCTCTACCCACCTATGCTGATAATGCTTGCTGTTACATTTACAGCCATAGTGCTCAATGTAATTGGCAATATACAGAAGTTCCAGGCTGGAACAGCTACATTCCTTGTAGAGGGACTTCAGCTTATAGTCGCTGTATTCCTCATCGTGCTTGGTATCATAGTGGCAATCACATGTATCAAGAAACTTGTTCTTATGAAGAAGAAAAATGCTGAGAAGGCAGAGGAATAAGCGTCAATGTGAAAAGATAGAGGTGGCATATGAAGAGACCATGGAGCGAATGAGGGATGCCATCATCTATGAGATTTTTGGAAGAATTGAATAATAGTTTTTGAATGGTATCAGCAGGAGAAACACTAATTTGTCCTATAGAAT
>URJU01000129.1 GCA_900548315.1 uncultured Coprococcus sp.
ATTCTTTACACTGATATTCAGATCGGCATTTGCACTGGACAGGATTCCCCTTCCATCTCTGCTGCCTATGGCAAAGCACTGCTCACCCAGAACTGTTATCCTTGTATTGGCATCCTCTATTATGGTCTCTGCCTTTCCATGATCCGAGCCTATCCCTATACACGAATCGCCCTTAAGGCTCATATCTATATGCGCTCTGCATATATCAACTCTGCTGCCATCACCGTCCAGTGTACCCACGGCCACATAACGTCTGCCTGATCCTCTGAGTGCTATGGAAGTGTTTCTTATCTTTATGTCAGCATGCTCATTCACCGATCCTATAGCGACACCATTTGCAGCGTCAAACTGTATGTCCATGTCACACTGGAGAAGTTTCAAGTCAACCGGACTGTCGATACTTCCCACAGCAACGCCATTTTCACCATTCACACAGATGTCATATCTTCCTTTCTCTATACGGAGCTGTCCGCCTTTTCCGGCACCTATGGCTGTTCCATTTACTCCGTTTACATCTATGGATATCGCTCCATCCTGCTTGAATCGTATGATTCCATGCTTTGACTCCATATCATTTCCAATGCCGTAATATGCACTACTGTTCACCTGAACTTTCATATCTCCACTGCCGGCAAATGTAACTCTGGATGACTCTGGGATCTTTATACCCCCACCCTTACATGTATTCTTGCCTTCGAGGAGTATGTGGATGTCAGTATTCTCACCGCAGTCTATGCTTGGCACATTCCTGTCACTTGAAAAGCTGGCATTTTGAAGCACTATGGTTCCCGTAAAGCCATCCTTCACCCTGAGTGAAATATCGGAATTGTATCCGTGCGCTCCCACTATCCTTACGGTATTGTCTCCGCCAGCTTTCTGTGCCACAACTATACTTGTGTAGCCCTTATTCTCTATCTTCATGAGAGACGCACTTCTGGTGTGTTCCATCACGAACACATGCCTGTCGGTGACATCACTTACCCCCTCATTGTACTGAACTATCTCATTCACCACCTGGGGCGATATCAGCTGAACTACCTCTGCATTTGGATGTGCAGTGTAATATCCCTGTATCAGGTCTGCACCGAGCTGGATAACCGTCTTCATCTCTTTTGTGGTCTCCACGCCTTCTGCAAGCGCCATGATACCGTTGTCACTTGTGAACTCTATTATATCATTTACAAAATGCTGTCTGTGCGGATCACTGTCTATACCCGAAAGCAACATCCTGTCAATCTTGACATACTCAGGCATGTACCTGAGCAGATTGTTGACATTTGAATATCCTGAACCATAGTCATCTATGGCGATCTCCATGCCATTGCCTCTGAGGAACATCTTGAGCTCATCAAGCTCCGCATCTGACAGCTCATCTCCCTCAGTAAACTCGATCACTATCCCGGCGCACTTGAGATGTTTCACCTTCGCGAGGAATATCTTTCTGTCCTCCTGTGTGAGCATGTGTCCCGGCATACTGTTGATAAATACTTTCTTACCCTTGAACATCTCAGGATTGGCATCTACGATCTCAACCACATTGAACAGTGTGAGTTTCTCAACATCGTAAAGCCTCTCCAGTCTCTCTGCACTCTCAAGCAGTTCCGGTGGCGACAGTCTTACCGGCGCAAATACTCTCATAAGTGCTTCGTATGCATATATGGATCCATCCCTTGCGCTGACTATCGGCTGGAAATGATACGTGAGAAGATTCTTGTCGAGTATCATTGCCACCTGCTCATCTCGCTCAATGTCCTTGTTGGTAAGCTCCATCTTCTTTCTGCCATTTGCCAGATTCTTTTCCTTTATGTGATTCTTTTTATTTACCACATCATTTATGAGATTTTTCAGGTCACTGCTGTTCGACACAGCCACCTTCTCACATACATAATATATCCCTATCTCTATTCCATCTTCTTTGACAGCGTTTATCTCACCAAGCTTGGTCTTGAGTTCTTTTACTACGAATTCGCCTCTGTTCTCATCCAGCGTATCCGTGATGGATGCGATGACAAACTCATCGTTGCCCATCCTCATCGCTATCTCGCCCTTCTCCAGTATCTCATTCACCGCCTGGGCTGCATAACTTATGAACTTATCTCCCTCTTCGCGGCCGAATTTGCTGTTGATCTTGTGCATATTTTTCAGATCAAAGGCTATCACCAGAATCTCCTGACTCGCACTCTCTGACTGATTTATCATCTCAATGGCACGTGTCATAAATCCACGATAATTGTAAAGTCCTGTAAGTCCGTCTCTTATCTGTTCTGCCTCGAGTTTCTTGAGCAGCACTGCCGCACCTGCGTATCGTGCAAATGATTCTATGTCCCTCGCAACTGTCTTTATCCAGGATCTATATACTTCTTCGAACACTCTAGGCTCTCTGCCATAGTTGATCACAGTATATCCAAAGCTTCTGTCCTGAAAATACAGAGGGGTAAATATATATGAAGTAGGATAGTCTCTGTCCTCATAAAGCTCAGGCAGCAACATGGATGACTCAAACACATCATCATATCTTACCACCGTATCCGCATCCTGTTCTTCCGGTCCGCACTTGATTATCCTGTATACTTGATCTGTATATCCGTAACGGAGTGCCTCATCCCCGGTCATGATCTCCGGATTTCTCCAGTAATCGTTCATGCAGATATGGAACTCCTGAAATGGTCTTATCTGATATATATACTCTGAAACTGTGTTAAAGAATGATTCAGCATCTGTTTGTGCAACCAGATCATCCATCATGTTGTTAAAACATGAGTAATACCCTGTAGCCGACAGCGCCGTCTCCCATTTCTCTCTGCGTGTCCTTACAGTCTCCTTCTCCCATCCTTCGCAGCCACAGGAACCTCCTATATAAAGCTCCACGTTGGTATGAAATTCCGGGACATCCCTGTTGTTTAATTTTGCATCTATGTAATCCACGCAGTAGTGTCCGCAATCCTCCGCCGGTATATCCGCAGATGTAATAGGAACCGGGCTGTTTCTTCCATCCTCCATGGAATCGTATCCCACCACCGCTATGTCCTCTGGAACTCTTATTCCATGTTTATCAAATGCTGTACACACGCCGATAGCCATACAGTCATTGGCGCATACTATAGCCTCTGGCAGATTTTCCATATCCTTCACCAGTTCATCTACCATGTAATCTCCACTATCATACCAATATGTTCCATAATAGATCATATCGTCTGTGACGTTAAGTCCATGGGCTTTCATGCTATCCAGATATCCAGCAAGTCTCTGCTTTGAATGTATGTGTCCCTTTAATCCATTCAGGAAATATATATTTTTGTATCCGTGCTTATCTATAAGATGATCAACCAGCTTTACTATCGGTGTGTAATGATCCATTATAACCGACGGATAAATCTTATTCTCCTTATCAACCACCAGTACTACTCCATCAGGAAATTCTGACTGCAGGCGCTTTTCGAGTTTTTCCACCAATCCCGGTGTCTGCAATGTATCCTGGCAGAGTACCACGGCATCAAAAAGGTCAAAATTAATAAGGTTGTAGATATTGGAATCTCCAACCTCCCTGTATGTAGAATCCTGATATTTGAGGAACATGGAAAAAACGCATACATCATAATCTAACTCGTATGCCTTTTTCATAAGTCCCTGCATAAAGCGATTCTGGGTATTTTCATCAATCTGCGCACTTATAACGCATATTCTCTTCCTATTGTGCATTTGATCATTCCCATCCGATAATTTCTTTATGCAATTATATCATATTTTCTCATCAAAAAAAACCGTTATTATGCATTTTGACAATATATGGCAAGTTTTTATTTAATTATGTGCAACTTGCACCAGCGAGGACTCTAGTCGACGGCAGTTGGAGCCAGATGGGGACAACAGATGGGGTCAGCAAATGGGGACAGCAAATGGGGACAGGTACCTCCGTCCCCAGACAGATGGACAGAGGGGGACAGGTACCTCCGTCCCCCTCTTCGTCTTCTTCGGCAAAAAGGCGATGATTATCTAGCTCCAATATGTTTCTTTATCTCTAATGCTGTCGGAGTTATCGCCAATCCGCCTTTCGCAGTCTCACGTATGTTTTCAGGCATCTCTGCACCTATTCTACGCATGGCATCTATTACTTCATCAACCGGGATTGCACTTCTGATTCCTGCAAGGGACATCTGTGCAGATGTCACCGCATTTACCGCTCCGGCCACATTTCTCTTTACGCACGGCACCTCCACCAATCCGCATACCGGATCGCATGCCAGCCCAAGCATATTCTTAAGTGCAAGTGCTGCCGCATTCGCCGTGGACTGCGTACCGCCCCCCTGCAAATATGCAAGTCCTGCTGCCGCCATGGCCGATGCCGAACCTATCTCTGCTTGGCATCCTCCAGACGCTCCTGCTATAGATGCATTTTCCGCAATCACATTTCCTACGCCTGCTGCCACGTACATTGCATGTGTCATCATTTCATCAGAAAGTTTCATTTTCTTCTGCGCTGTGAGAAACACCGCCGGAATAACGCCGCAGGATCCCGCGGTTGGAGCTGCCACTATCCGCCTCATGCACGCATTTGACTCTCCCATCCTGATGGCCTTTTCCATAACCATTCCTATGAAATCTCCGCAAATATTTCTGCCATTCTCGTTATATTCATGTATTTTTTGTCCATCCCCGCCAGCTAGTCCCGATGCTGACTTCAGTTCAGGCTTGTAATCCGCATCGGCTTGTTTCATTGCTTCATATAACTTTGACATAGACTCCATTGACATCGTCTCAGTAACCCCCCGTTCCTGCACGTCAGACTCTAAAACCACCTGCCAAAACTCCTTATTCTCCTCGTCGCATATATCTATTATTTCCTTTATTGAATGGTACATCTGATTCTCCTTTCCGCAATGTTCAGATATTGAGCAACCTTGTCTTTTCTAACCATACAGGTATTGGGGACGGAGGGGACAGGTACCTCCGTCCCCAAACAAGCCTTATAAACCGTTTTTTGCGAAAACGCCCAAAAGGGGTCAGGCACCTCCGTCCCCCACGTATATTCACATCTACCTGTTTTACCATCTTTACAATCTCTATTGACAATCCTCTGCAACACTAAGATAAGTTACTTTATTAACACCCTCAACCTTGGCGAGCCAATCTATGCCCTCCTTGGGAATTTCCTGATCACACTCAACAACCATAACCGCTTCACCGCCGCGACTCTCCCGATATAACTGCATTGTGGCAATATTTACACCTTTGTGAGCTAGCATCGAGGTAACCTCGGACACGTGTCCCGGCTGATCTTGGTTGTGGACAACCAGCGTGGGCTGATCGCCTGAAAAATTTGTCTCTATTCCATCTATCTCCGCTATATTTATACGCGAACCCCCAAGTGACTGACCTATGACTTCCAACGTTCTGCCCGACCGACCTGTCAATATCAACTGTGCTGTATTTGGATGGGCATCTTTTAGCACAGCCTCTCCCCATTGGATCTCTATGCCCTGTTCATTAGCCAAATCCAATGCATTCGGGATTCTTATGTCATCTGGTTTCATTCCAAGGAGTCCGGCAACTAACGCTTTTCTTGTCCCATGTCCTTTGCCTGTAGTCAGGAAGGAACCGTACAACAATATTTTTGCACTGGTCACTGATTCCCCAAGTAATCTTCTGCTTATATATCCTATTTTCACTGCTCCTGCTGTATGTGAACTAGACGGTCCAACCATCACGGGGCCCATAATATCAAATATATTCATGTTTTATTTTCTCCCTGCAAATCTTTATCTGTCAGCACCTTTCCTACATCAAACATAGCCAAATGCTTTCATAAACAATTGTATTATATCTCATTAATATAACTATTTGGAATTTAATATATTAAGTCTTTTGAGTGTTTTACTGTCTTTTGTTATTACAATGACGCCATGTATTTTGTCAACTGGGGACGGAGGTACCTGTCCCCTCCGTCCTCATTTATAACCTTTTTATAAATTTGAGCTAAGTTATAGACACACAATTTTTTAAATGATACAATCCGCTCAATGCATATGTTTCAAGTCAAAGATTTCTGTAGATATCATCTTAACTATCTTTATCTTATGAATTTATCATGCGTTTATCTCAATACCATTTTAACATCGCATTATAACAAAAGGGGGAACTAACTATAGCACGAAAGCCAAGAAACTGGACTCCAGGATCAATTTTCCACATAATGGAACGGGGAGTTCGACGACAAACTATATTTCACGATGAAATTGACTACAAGTTCTTTGTGTCAATTATGCGAACAGCGGCAGCAGACTATGAATGTCTCATTCATGCATACTGTCTTATGCCAAATCATTTTCATTTGCTTTTAGAAACTGGAAACATTAATATGGGAGATTTCATGCGCTCTCTGGCTAGCAGGTACGCAATTTTCTACAATCTTAAATACAAGCAAAAAGGGCATGTATTTGAGTCTCGCTACAAATCATGTCTGGTAGATACCGATGAATATTTCCTTCAAGTGAGCAGATATATTCACTTAAATCCCGTAAAAGCCAAATTGGTCAGGAACCCTGAAAGCTACCCATGGAGTTCTTATAAGTACATGCTGTCTCTTATACACATCTGACGCTGCCGAC
>URJU01000130.1 GCA_900548315.1 uncultured Coprococcus sp.
CCTTATCGTCGGCAGCGTCAGATGTGTATAAGAGACAGGGTTGAGATAGATCCGCCGAGATTTGTGAATGTGGTAGATATAACATCAGCTCAGGATATGTATGATGCGGTAATGTCCAGAAGCAGGGAACAGGATGTGATCATAAAAGCGGCGGCGGTGGCTGATTACAGACCAGCGGAGATTGCCGAACACAAAATAAAGAAAAGCGATGGCGACATGAGTATACCTCTTTGCAGGACAAAGGATATACTTCTCGCGCTTGGAACCCAGAGAATGGAAGAGGGGATAAAGGATCAGATCATCTGCGGATTTTCGATGGAAACTAGAGATCTCATTGAAAATTCCAGAAAAAAGATCGATTCAAAACATATAGATTTGATAGCGGCAAATAATTTAAAGGTCGCGGGAGCGGGATTTGGTGTAGACACCAACGTTCTCACTCTTATAACGAATGACGAGATCAGTGAGCTGCCAATGATGTCAAAGGAAGAATGCGCAGACAGACTTCTGGACAAGATAATGGAGATGCGTTCTGCTGATTAAGTCATAGTAGGAGTTTAAGCTTGAGGCAAATAGATAGAAAAAAGTTCAGGACGATATGTTTTGTGCTGTTTGTGCTTTATATAATCTGTATCGTTTATTTCCTTATTTTCAGTGACATGTTTGGAAGAAACGGATATGACGAAAGAAGATATAATCTTCATCCGCTGCAGGAGATAGAAAGATTTATAATATACAGAGATCAAATGTCTGGCTGGAGTGTTTTTCTGAACCTGTACGGCAATATTATTGCGTTTATACCATTTGGTGTGCTGCTCAGGTGGGCGAGAAATAAAAATACAACGTTTTGGCAGGCACTGTTATATTCATTTATGTTCACGCTTGCCATTGAGACTGCTCAATACATAACGAAACTTGGAGTGTTTGACATTGATGATATTATCATGAATACTTTGGGTGGAATTATTGGTTATTGTATATATTATGTCACAGCAAAGCTGCTTAGGAGATATCATGCAAAGAAGTAAAGAATTCAGGGTATCGGCACCTGGTATGCCGACGGACACAATAATTGGATATTTTCTTGGAGGTTTTGGAGGATTGTTCATCATCATCTCCATAATAAAGTCTATATTGACACAGGGAAAAGTTCAAAGGGTGTATGGAGTCCTTATGGTAAGTGCTTTGATAATGGCATTTACAGGAACAGTGTTTTCTGTGATAGGCTACAGAGCCGACAATGGTGGAATAACAGGCAAGAAGATGGCGATCATATTGAATGGAATAGTGTTTGGATTGTCGATAATATTTTTGTTGATGGGTTTGTGATGATAAGCTGGAAAAGAGAGGGCATTTGATGAATTATTATGACAATTTTATAGAAGAATTTGACGATATAGAGGAAAGATATGAACTTGTGCTTGGCAGGATAAGACAGATAACTCATGAGTCGTTTGTAAAACAACCGTATGGAAGTTATTTTACGCGCGTGGCAGGTTTCATAACACGTATAGGTGATGTGGTTGAACTGGTAAGGGAGGATGCGTTATCAGACAGGAGTCTTTCACAGCTTGAGGCGATGAACCATGGCCTTTACAATGATATCTTGGGAGATAACTACAAAAAGAGCTATGCTAATTACAGATATATCACGGACGAGTTTATAAAGGATTACTCAAGGGAGAAGGAAGAGGTAAAGAAGATTGCCCAGTTGCTTGGCTTTGTGTACAACGAGATAAGGGGCATGACAGTGTATGCATTTGAAGGCAGAATAGTTGACATAACACTGCTTGCAGAACTGTTTGTCCAGATATATTTTATGTTTCAGGATGACTTTACTGTCCAAGATCTTGAGTCAGTTATATACTATTTTGAAAATGACTATGCAGAGTTTTTTATGTCATACAGGATAAGGGAGCAGTTAAGCCCTGACCTTACATTTGCAACTGACATAATCATGAACAGTGATCTTGAGGATGTGTCGTATTTATATAAGTACGGTGAGTACATCAGTAAAAATGAGATCGATACGGCGATATATCTCGGTACATTTACAGATGAAGAGATTGACGCAATGGCGAAAACATACACTGAAGGGTACAGGCTTGGATTTGAGGCCGCCAAGATAGATCTCTCAGCAAAGAAGACGGTGAACATAAGATATTTCCTTGGACAGGAGAGGATAGTGAGGGCAGCCATAGACCAATTCCGTGCAATGGGTCTTGAACCTATATGTTACAGATACGCTGTCTCACGTATAAACAGAAGACTCATCAGCAGGGTGGGATATTCCTCAACGATTCCGAACAAGCAGCTCGAATACGATCACAGGATGGATGAGGCTTTATTCCTTGACAAAAAACTCATGGAGAGAAAACTGGAAGTTCTCAGACAGGCATATAAGAACCTTGCGTACGAGGCCTCGGTATATGCAGGACCTGCAGTTATAGAGGTTTTTGGCGAGGATCCGTTTGAACCAGTATCAAGTGATGTGAATCCTGTGCTTAACAAAAGGCAGCAGGAGATACAGGTGGAGTATCGTACTGATAGTTCACAGATAGTAAATGAATATATCGCGCAGGACAAATGCAGCTTTACTATAATATCATATCCAATACCTGAGATTGGTGACAGATATCGTGACATATTCAGAGATACGGTGAGACTCAACACCCTTGACAATGATTTATTCAGAGCAGTTCATCAGTGCATCATAGATGAATTGGACAAGTCAGATCGAGTGAGAGTTATAGGCAAGGGTACCAATGAGACGGATATGCTGGTAATGCTGCATGAACTGGCTGATCCGGAGAAAGAGACAAAATTTGAAAACTGTGTTGCAGATGTCAATATTCCGGTTGGTGAGGTGTTTACTTCTCCGAAACTTACAGGAACCCATGGTATACTGAACGTAAGTGAGGTGTATCTGGATGGACTCAGATATGTTAATCTGAAACTTAAGTTTGAAGATGGAAGGATTACAGGCTATGACTGCGATAACTACAGCGACCACGATATGAACCAGAAGTTCATTCGAGAGAATCTTCTCGGTGGCAGGGATACACTGCCTATAGGAGAATTTGCCATAGGAACAAACACCACAGCGTATGTTATGGCAAACAAATACAATATAGTTTATAAGCTCCCGATTCTTATAGTCGAGAAGATGGGACCGCATTTTGCGGTGGGAGATACCTGCTATAGTTGGAGTGAGGATAACAGACTTTATAATCCAGATGGCAAGGAGATAGTTGCTAAGGATAATGAATGTTCTATACTTAGAAAAACCGATCTGTCAAAGGCGTATTTTAACTGTCATACAGACATAACTATTCCATATGATGAGATTGGTGGTATATATGCAGTTCATTCGGATGGGACGGAGACAGCCATCATGGAGGATGGAATATTTGTTCTTCAGGGAACCGAGAAACTTAATGAGCCTCTTCAGAATGGCATATAATATAATAAAAACAGTCTGATATATCATGACTGGCACATTTTAAATGGGTGCAGTCTCGGAGATATATCAGACTGTTTTTTTGTATAAAGTAATTTGATTTATTTGAGAATAGACATTCTCTTGTATCTCTTGTTGGAATAAAGGGCACTGTCTGCCTGTGAGAGCAGATCTTCAATAGTCTGCTCACCGTCACATATAAATTCAGTCACACCGACACTCATCTCTATAAAGTATGGTTTTCCGCATGTCGCGTTGAGCTCTGCTGAGTATTTTTTGATCCGATCCTGTACCTGTAAGACATAATCGGGATCGTCAGTTAAAGCAAAACAAACAAATTCATCCCCGCCGATTCGACCGATTACGTCATGAGGTCCAAAACTCATGGAAAGGATGTTGGCAATATTCTTAAGGGCAAAATCACCATCCTTGTGACCAAACTTGTCATTTACAACCTTGAGCGAATCCATGTCGGCAAAGAGGAGTATTGCTTTGAGTCCATGGTTAGATGGTATGTTAATATAATACTCAACACGTTCCATGAATCCTCGTCTGTTGTATATTCCAGTTAGTTCGTCTGAGGTTGACAGGTGGTTTAGCAGTTCATTTTTCTCGTGGATCTCATTAAGTGAGAGTTTTAACTGCTCCTGCGTGATGTTCTGTTCCCTGAGCAATGTCATATATTTAAGCGCAGCACCGAGTTGAAGACTGGTCGAATATATGGTGCTGAAACCAGAAACACCAGTATTGCAGATAAACACTCCGTGATGATCTTCATTTGTGAATATAGGAACGATCACAGATGTAAAACGCTGCTCATAGTATGTATATTCATTATCGAATATTTCAGTTGACGGAATCCTCCTGGATTCGCCAAATAGTACCTGAGTGTTGTTTGGGTTATAAAAAGCCTGTAAAAAGAGAGACTTCGGAACGATCCAACTGCCAGATTCGGTAATCCGTATCTCGTCATCGTATGTATATATATATGCTCCGTTGTAATTTAGAGCTTTGAGTTTCTTCAATATAGAAGAGTATGTTCTGTCCAGGTCATCACCATAGGTGAGGGTATCCCTCGTGATATAGATAGATGACCAGCCGAGCATCTTGTTCTCCTGCATCTGACTGTACAGACTGCTTGATATGAACAACGACAGGGCATTGGTGATGGCTGCATTCAGGTTGTTGAACTCCAGCCTTCTGGCTGGACTCATGCTACAGCTGGAGAATATGGATGCCATCTCCCTGAACATATATGTTATCTTCTGAACCGGATAGAAATCAGTTATGTCAGATTCAAGGCGGTTCTTTATCTTATCGATGATGTTCCTCTGAAGATAAGGATCGGGATCATCGCTTTTGAGTACCTTGATTGTGTCTGCAAATATGTCATTGAATGATTCGATCACTCGGTGAGAAAAGAAAGATTCTCTGATCTCGTCAAAAAGTGCTGTATCAAGAATATCAACGATCTCTGATTCGCTAAGAGACAGCAGTTCTGTTTGAGGCGAGGTAATATCTTTTTCACGGCATAACCTGCATCCACATGAAAGCCTTTTGATGAAACGGGAGTTTAACGTCTTGGATGCAGCTGTACCTGCCTTGGCAAGATCTGCAGCACTGTATATTGCACGGTATCCAAGTTCGCATGAATTGATATTTACAGTTGTGAGAGGTGGATCCATATTGACCGATGAGGTAGAGTCATCAAAACCGATAACAGACAGATCCTCACCGATGCGGAGTCCTCTTTTTTTGAGCTCGGCATAGCCGGCTATAGCCATCTGATCATTTGCAAATATTATCGCATCCATATCTGGATTGTTGTCTATAAGAGTGCCAATCTGTGAACCGCAGTACTCTGAGAAGTCGCCGTGTACGACCATGTTGTCAGTCACTTTATATCCATGTTCAGCGAGGACGCTGAGATATATCCCCAGACGCTGATCACTGTCTGAGTTGCCCTCTTTGCCTGCGACAAAACATATATGTTTTTTGTTATGCTTCAGTATGAGATGTTCCACAGCGGTTCTCATGCCGCCGGAATTATCTGTCATGATGCATGGATATCCATCAACTTTTTCTTCAAGTGTCAATATAGGGATCCCTTCAAAATGAGAGAAGAAAGATTTCAGATCCTTTTCCGATAAGAATGAAGATATTGCGCCTACGGATATTATGAGTGCATCGAGACATTCGGGATGTGCATAGTAAAAAATTGAATTATACTGGTAGTCATATAACTGGTTGGCTGGATCATTGAAAGATGCATTCAGGAACATACCCGGGAATACTATGAGATTGCAGTCAAGTTCTTTTGCTGCAAATTCAGCTCCTTTGCATACTTCGATAGCGTAATCGTTATCGATGTGGCATGTAAATATTCCGATGTTAAGTCTGTTGTTAGTCATGTAGGTACTCCTTTGTGTTATAGTTACCGTTGTGCAAAATCATTGATCTATATAAAGACAACAATTTTGATCAAATTAAAATCACAGCCTGTTGCAATTATAACACAGGCTTTATTTATTAGCAATTTGTAATAATGAAAAGAGTAACAATGAAAAGAGATAATCATTCTTTACAAAGCAATATTTATAATCTATAATTTATGGGAATGTTTGAATGGGAGTGAGATCCCATATGATAAAAGTGGACGCAGCACCAGGGTGCCATGATGCGTCTGCCCAAAGCAGATAACAGGAGGATAAGAAATTGGATTACAAGAATGCCGGAGTAGATATTGAAGCTGGATATAAGTCCGTGGAGCTTATGAAGGAACACATCAAGACAACCATGAGACCTGAGGTGCTTGGCGGAATCGGTGGATTCGCAGGTGCGTTTAGCCTTGCTAAGATCAAGGACATGGAAGAGCCTATACTTCTGTCTGGAACAGATGGATGCGGAACAAAGGTTCAGCTGGCTTATATTATGGATAAGCATGATACGATCGGAATCGATGCAGTAGCAATGTGTGTAAATGATATCGCATGTTCTGGTGGAGAACCACTTTTCTTCCTCGATTATATAGCATGTGGTAAGAATTATCCCTGTCTCTTATACACATCTGACGCTGCCGACGATAAGGCTC
>URJU01000131.1 GCA_900548315.1 uncultured Coprococcus sp.
GTATAAGAGACAGGGTATAAGTATTATTGAAAATATAATTGAAAATATGGGATGTTTCATCTTGATATTGAAATATAAAGCAAGTATTGCCATTGCAATACCAATCAGAAACATAATCCCAAATACTATAAGTAAAAATGCTATTGTATTTACCATTTCAAGCTCCCCTCATACAAATATTTGCCGCATTTATCAAATGCCGCAATCAGATCAAGGAAACGCTGGTCAAATGACTCCTCGTAGAATCCATATTCCTCGAATCTGCCTGGAATTGCAAGTGCATCGTAAATCCACAGGCTAACATTGTGAACATTGGACTCTAGTCCATTTTAACGTCATTTTATCAGTGTGACATGGAAATCACAGCATTCATCCCCCTGTCCAAGTGTCTTGGTACGCTGAAGCTGGCCTCCTTCATTTCTGTAATTTCTCTCGTCCATGTTGCACAGGCATGGAACAAATTCAAAGCAGTTTTCCCTCTTGCCCAGTTTGCATATTCCACATTCCGTATAAGTGTTATAGAATTCGTCGACACCTTTCTCATAGCGGAATTTCCAGTCAAGCTCATACTTCGATGTCTGGCTTGCTATGCTCTCCTGCACCTTTTTGTCCTGCACCTTGTCTGTGAAGAGCGTGCACTTCTTGTTCTCATGCGCTTTTACCATGAATGGCGAGTCGAACACCGCAGTGACCATCTCATCCACAACATCAGGTGTGATCCTGTCCGGCTCTGCCTTGTGCAGTGAAAATACAAATGCCGCGATATACAGATTCATCTCCAGTGAACTTCCACCTATATCCGGAGTCCTGAGGAGCATCTCTTTGTACTCTCTCTTCACGGATCTTTTGTATTTCTTCATATCCATATCAGGATATATCTTCTCAAGCCTTGCAAGCGCCTGCTTAAAACACAGCAGTTCCACAGCCTTTGCATACATTCCATATTTCAACATTTTAATCGCCTGCCTTTTTTATTCCTGTATCCATTCCTTAAGTGCGACTGAGAGTCTTCTGTCTATATCCTTTCTCGTCGCCTCGCACTCATTTGGATAATCCTTTGCAGCCTTGAATATAAACTTCATGACGAATTTCAGTCCAACCGGAAGTGCCATACGAAGCATCGATTCCGGCAGAACAAAATGAGTTCCATGCTCATACACAAGCGGCACATACTCACATGTATGTGGACGCTCCTTCAGTCGCTGATCCATTCTGCGGATGTATTTGCCCGCCTCCCAGAACGAGTCGTCGTCTGCACCAATCAAAAACAGCTTTCCCCTTATGTTCTCGACCTTGATCATTTCCTCTTCCGTATGTTCCCTTGCCTTCTCCGAATCGATAAACAGACAGGTACTGCGCTCAATGTCACCGGAGTTCTTCGTCTCCTCCTCGATTTTCTGCCAGTACACAGGATGCTCATACACAAATGGCATATAAGCAAGAGGCTCGCCTCTCCACGAAAGAGTCGATGCACCCGGTATCGGCCATTCCTTACATCCGTCTTTTTTGCCCTGTTCAAATCCCTGCCATACAAAGTCACTTGCCGTAAGTCCAAATGTCAATGTGATATCAGGAAAATACGATGCCGCAACAAGGGAATCCATTCCAGCCGTACTCATTCCCATGATTCCTATTTTCCGGTTTCCATGACTTTTCAGCCATGCAATAGCCGTCTCTATTCTCTCAAGCGGATTATTTACATGGCTGTAATTCTTCTTTCCAGGAGATATGCAGAGTGCGTTCACACCATTTTTGTGCAGCCACTTTGCTCCGCACTTCGCCATAAAATCATTCGGATCGTCTCCAAACAGTCCTATGAATGCACAGTCAGCCCCATTTGGATTCTCGTAATATGTTCCGTAGAATCCGTCCTTCTCGTTCTCAAAAATCTGTTTTTTCACAACTTTTTCCTCCATTTTCCTGTATGCTCCAGACCGCCCTCGCTGCCTGATAACACAATGACAACTTTATCTCTTCTGTCACCAACCGGATATAAGACACAATCCGCCTTGTGCAGTGTTCTTTTATAGTCTCAGAACCTTTCTTTTGTTACATCCCCCCTGATCCAATTCTCTTAACAACCACAATGTTAGTCGCTACTAACTTTATTGTCAACTGTTATTGTTTTATAAATCAAAAAACTCCCTCAAATAAAAAAGCACCCGCAAACACATCTTCTAAGACCTAATGATGTGTTTGCGGATGCCATTTGCATCGTATTATTCTTCTATATATTTTCTCAAATACAGACCCTCTTGCATGACTAATTTTTGTATCAAATCTAACTGATCATAAGTTGCATTTATAACCTCTATAGAATTTCTGTTATTGATGCTAAACAACATATCTTTGTCCTTGCCCATCAACAATTGAATTGATGAAATTTCATTTATCAATACAAAATGAATCAAATCCGATATTTGATCAAAATTTTCTTTAGCTATATCCATACTATCTTCGTACAGGCTCCTGTATTTTCCTGTATAGCCGTCAGGAAACTCCGTCATCACCCCCGACGCGTCATAATATGCCAGCAAAGTTATAACTACATTGGAAACCTTATCGCAAAAGCTGTTCAGGTTGTGGCTGAAATAATACTCCTCAAACTCATAGAATCTATCTCCCATACACTTCTCCGGCAGATAATCTATATAATAATACTCACTACTCTGTTGTAACTTTTCTATCTTATCGAATATATTCATTCGTATCTCCTTTAGATATGTTTTCAATTACTCAACAGGACCACCCCAAGACGTAAATCTATCTGCATATGTGTCAAGATCAGCCACGCTTACAGTCAATTTTCCATCTGTATTTTTATAGTCAATATAGGTTGGATTACACCCTCCCGATGTCTCGCCCACGCTGTCCATAGTGAATGTATTTCCACAGTTCTGGCATACCAGCTTTCCGTCCTGCTCCTTGAAATATGCCATTGGTGAAGGATTACATACCTGGCAAGTATTGAGTGACAAACGCGGTGTTCCATCAGATGCTTTAACAGCGATAAGCTGGATGTTTGTTCCATTTGAATCATAGTTTACATACAGTGGATCAGAAGTCAATGTGTCTGCATCAATTGTAATCTCTCCATTTTCTACTGCAGGAGTTACATATACGGTATTTTCGCTTTCGTCTGTGGTTGATTCAAGCTTTCCACTACCTGATGAAGTTGAATTATCTGACGCATTTGAACTTCCTAATGCACTTGTATTTCCTGACGTATTTGAACTTCCACAGGCTGCCAGCATTGATACCACAAGTGCTGTCATTATAACTGTAAGTATTTTTCTGCTTGTATCTGTTTTCCTTGTCATTGTTTTATTTCTCATTATCTCATTCTCCTTCTCTGCCAATAATATTTATCTTGCCATTTATCATTCCCATCCAGCATGTATACTGAACACTCCCCGGTTCTCCCGGTGTAAATTCGATCACATTATCCCCCGGTGTAAATTCATGGGTTATACCATATGCGCTCAATACCATCTTGTAATTGCATCCGTTGATGACCTTCTCCGGCACATTTATTGTCCATTTGACCGGGATTCCGCTATAAACTGTAATCTCCGGGTAACTTCCAAAGTCCAGTTCACTGCTTACATATTGCACATCGCCTGATTCTGATATCTCTGCCATGTTTAACTCTTCCGTGTTTTCTGATAAAGTGGCTGTTCGATTCATATTAATTCCAGACAGGCTTAACCCCTGTGAAAGCATCGCAAGTCCCAGAACCACAACAAGAATACATCCTGCACGCATGACAATCTTTGTATATTTCTTGCCAAGCGCAGACACGATACTTCCAAATCCAAGCATCAGGGGAACTGTACCCAGGCTGAACATCAGCATTGCAAATGCTCCTGTGATAGGATTTCCTGAACCAAGCGCGATGATCTGCATAGACTGCATGGAACCACATGGCATCAATCCGTTTAGCAAACCTACAAAAAATGGACGCTTTTCTGTTATCTTTCTCCTGCTTATTTTATTTACAAATCTGTTCGGAAATCTTATCTGAAACTTTCTCAGTACAGAAGTAACTCCCAGCATGTTTATTCCCATTATCACCATAAACAGACCTGCTATTATCTTCAATATCCCCTGCAGGATCAGTGGAATTCCTGTCTCTGCCCCACCTGTCATGATCATACCGATTCCGCCAAGTAGAAAACCAATCACTGTATATGAAATCACCCGTCCCGTGTTATACAGCAATGATGGCATAACCGCACTATTTCTCTTCCCGCTGTCATCCGTCCCCGAAGGTATACATTGCGACAGATTTATACCGCCGCACATCGCTATGCAGTGAACCGATGTAAGTAATCCCACTACAAACAACATACCATAGCTCATCGCTTGATCAGCAAGCATCGATGGAACAAGCAGGTTCAGAACACCAAATCTCTGTAACAGATAATACAGGCAGATAATAATTGCAAATGTACCTATTGAACTGACAGTTTTCTTATAATCTATTTTTCTCCTTTGTACTACTGTGTAATCAAGGTCATGAATGATGTCTATAATTTGCTCCAGTGTCAATATTTCATTATCAAACTCAACTTCCGCCTGTCCCTTGTTGTATGAGACATTAACCTTTGAAATTCCTGTCGTATTTCGTAAAGCCTGTTCTATCGTGTTCTGACAGTTGACACATGTCATTCCCTCAATCAATAGGATTTTTTTCTCCATTGTCATACTTATAATTCCTTTTTATATACCCCTACAGGGTATTTTTAACACTGACAATATAAACACCTGCATTATATTTGTCAATATTTTTCACAAATTATTCAAACATTAGAAAACACAGCCTCCAACTTTCTGCCCCATATAAAAAAGCAGCCAGACAAAATTTTGCCTGACTGCTGATAGGTGCTTCCCCAATTATTACATATAAATATTTACTTCTATTGAACCCTACAGTTCCTTGTGGCGTGCAAAGTAATCCTTTGTCTCTGCCACAACCACACCGCTGAGTACAAGCAGTGCTATGATATTCGGTATCGCCATGAGTCCGTTGAATATATCAGCGATAGTCCATACAGCCTTAACTGTCATGTATGGTCCGATAAATACGCAAAGTATGTATAACCAACGATAGATCTGAACTGAAACCTTGCTGCCGTTTGTGAGGTACTCAAGACATCTCTCACCATAATAGTCCCAACCAAGGATAGTTGTAAATGCGAAGAATACAAGACAGATCATCAGGATGAATGCTGCAACCTGACCTGGCATAAAGAAAAGTCCCTTCTGGAATGCATCAGTTGTGACTGCGATTCCCTCAAGGCTGCCATCCTGCCAGCTTCCCA
Organism: uncultured Coprococcus sp.; assembly: GCA_900548315.1. Lineage (GTDB taxonomy): Bacteria > Bacillota > Clostridia > Lachnospirales > Lachnospiraceae > Coprococcus. The sequence continues at coordinate 5,325 of URJU01000131.1, forward strand.
TCATGACGATTGAAAGACCTGTCATTGTACATACGATGATAGTATCAATAAATGTACCTGTCATTGTTACAAGGCCCTGACGAACAGGCTCCTTCGTCTGAGCTGCGGCTGCTGCGATAGGTGCAGAACCAAGACCAGCCTCATTCGAGAAGATACCACGTGCAACACCCTTCTGCATGGCAATTGCAAGACTTGCTGTAACACCACCTGCAAATGACATAGGCTTAAATGCGCACTTGACTATTGTTGCAAATGCAGCTGGAACTTTATTTATATTAACTATGATAAGAACCAGACACACCACAATGTAGAGAACTGCCATGAATGGCACTATAACCTGAGAAACCTTTGATATTCTCTGGATTCCACCGATTACGACAAGTCCTACAAGGATTGCAAGTATAAATGCTGTGATGACGATGGCTATTGAGTAGTCATTTCCAAGGATTGATACTGTATTTGCCTTGTCAGGATCAAAGAAAGCCTGAACTGCTGAAGCAATACCATTTACCTGTGTAAATGTACCGATACCCATAAGACCTACGCATGCTCCGAAGAATGCAAATATCTTTGCAAGCCACCTCCACTTGTGACCCATACCGCTCTCAATGTAATAGAAAGGTCCTCCGAGAACGTGTCCATCCTCGTCAATCTTTCTGTACTTTACAGCAAGCAGTCCCTCTGAATACTTTGTTGCCATTCCAAAAAGCGCTGCGATCCACATCCAGAAAAGTGCTCCGGGACCACCGGCAAGGATACCTATAGCTGTTGCTACTCCTACGATGTTACCTGTACCGATAGTTGCTGAAAGTGCTGTACATAACGCGCCAAAGCTCGTCACCTCTCCTGTACCGTCTTCCTCATTCTTAATCATGAATCTCAGTGCCTTTGGCAGATGAACTATCTGAAGGAACTTAAGTCTGATCGTCAGATAGATTCCGCAGACGATGATGAGTATTATGAGTGGCAAGCCCCAGACAATATCATCAACTTTGCCTAAAAAGTTTGTGAATGCGTCCATGTTTCTCCTCCTGTTTTTTTATTTATAATTCACAAGTGTAAATTCTGTCTCTTATACACATCTGACGCTGCCGACGATAAGG
>URJU01000132.1 GCA_900548315.1 uncultured Coprococcus sp.
GCCTAAACCTCCTATGGTTTTTTACAAATATATTCTATAAAATATTACTTCTTCTTATTAGCAACAGTCTTCTTAGGACCCTTACGAGTTCTAGCGTTAGTCTTAGTCTTCTGTCCACGAACAGGGAGTCCCTGTCTGTGACGCTTACCACGATAGCAAGCAATCTCCTGTAAACGCTTAATATTGAATCCTATCTCTCTACGTAAATCTCCCTCTACTACCTGTGTTGCCTTGATAACTTCGCTGAGTCTTCTAACCTCATCGTCAGTCAGATCTGCGCAACGTGTGTCAGGATTAACGTTTGCTTCCTTAAGAATACGCTGTGATGAAGGAAGTCCTATACCATAGATATAAGTAAGACCAATTTCAACACGTTTCTCTCTTGGTAAATCAACACCTGAAATACGAGCCATTATAATAACCTCCGTAAAATCTTCTTTTAAGCTGAATTCACAAATGTATCCCATAACACATTGCTATGGGGTGAAATGCATACACTGTCGCCTTCAACTAAGTTGTATATTTCTATAATTGTATCGGCATAAATTGTTATATGCCACAGCCGCTTTTAAATAATACAGTACATTAGATGTATGTACTGACGCACGAAAATAAGTATATCTTACATATCTTTCAATACGGGATGGGCTATCATCCATATACTTCTTTTCCTTTTTTGATTAACCCTGACGCTGCTTGTGCTTTGGATTCTCGCAGATAACTCTAACGATTCCCTTTCTCTTGATAACTTTGCACTTATCGCAGATAGGTTTTACTGATGCTCTAACCTTCATTAGAAACTCTCCTTTCAAAAAAAGTCCGCTACGAATTAGCATTCTATCATTTTAAGTGATAAAATGCAATAGCAAATTTTACTTTTTTTATTATTTCTCTTGTTTATTTCTCAAATACATAGTGTTTATTTATCTCTCCATACGATTCTGCCCTTTGTGAGATCATATGGTGATAACTCTATGGTAACTTTATCGCCAGGAAGAATCTTTATATAATTCATTCTGAGCTTTCCACTTATATGAGCAAGAACTTTGTGTCCATTCTCAAGTTCTACCTGAAACATTGCGTTTGGAAGTTTCTCAACTACTGTTCCTTCTACTTCGATTACATCTGCCTTTGACATTTTCTAAAATCCTCCTATTATACTAAATCAACTTATGAGTTCTATATAACAACTATAACTCTATTCCATCCGCCCTTGATAATATCTCGGGATCCGAATCAGTTATAAGTATTGTATTCTCGTAGTGTGCTGCCAGTGATCTATCGGCAGTCACAACTGTCCAGCCATCATCCAGCCATCTCACATCATAATCCCCCAATGTGATCATCGGCTCTATCGCTATGGTCATGCCAGCTTTAAGCTTTGGTCCGCGTCTTCTGGTCGCAAAGTTTGGAACCTCCGGTTCTTCGTGCAGATTCTTCCCAACTCCATGCCCTACCAGATCTATCACAACTCCAAGCCCGCACTCATCGGCATATGACTCTATCGCAATCCCTATATCGCGCACATGATTTCCAGCTCTTGCAGCCTGCATCCCCTCGAAGAAACACTGCTTTGTCGCTTCCATAAGATACTTTGCAAGATCCGTTGTCTCACCAATGCCATATGTTCTGGCTGAATCTGAATGATATCCCTTATATATAACTCCAGCATCCAGACTTACGATATCTCCATCCTTCAGTATTCTGTCTTTTGAAGGTATTCCATGAACAACCTCCTCATTTACTGATACACATATCGATGCCGGATACCCCTGATAATTAAGAAACGATGGCTCGCAGCCATAACTCCGTATAACCTCCTCCCCAAGCCTGTCGATGTCATATGTCGACATGCCCGGTTTCAGTGCTTTTCGCAGTTCCTCATGAGTTATGGCAAGAATTCTTCCCGCCTCCCTCATAAGTTCGATCTCTTCCTGGGATTTTATGGAAATACCTTTCATATTTACTCACCTAATATATCAGTGATGGCAGCAAATACATCCTTCATATCTACTGTTCCGTCTACTTCCTTGAGAATACCCTTTGCCTTATAGTAATCAATAAGAGGCTGTGTCTGCTCATGGTATACATCAAGTCTCTTCTTTACTGTCTCCGGCTTGTCGTCATCTCTGAGGATGAGATCTGCTCCGCATGTATCGCACTTACCCTCAACCTTTGTAGGATTGTATACGATATGGTATGTCGCACCGCATCCTACACATGCACGTCTGCCTGACATTCTCTCGATAATGTTCTCATCTGGAACCTCTACATTGATTGCATAATCCACTGAATCTCCGATTGCTGAGAGTGCCTTGTCAAGTGCCTCTGCCTGTGGGATCGTTCTTGGGAATCCATCAAGGATATATCCCTTTGCACAATCATCAGCCTTGAATCTATCTATAACTAAATCAACAACGAGCTCATCCGGCACAAGAAGTCCCTTATCCATGTACTCCTTTGCCTTTGCTCCAAGCTCTGTGCCATTCTTTATGTTCGCTCTAAATATATCTCCTGTTGAGATATGTGGCACACCATACTTCGCAGCGATCATCTTCGCCTGAGTACCTTTTCCTGCGCCTGGTGCTCCTAACATGATTATTTTCATATATTTAACCTCCAAAATCTGATTTGTTTTCTCTGTATAATGTTTTGGTATTTTTAATACTGTCTGACCCATTCCCGTCTGAGGACAAAAACATAAGATACTTCCCTCTAACTACACGCATAGGGACTGCCACCGGCGGTCCCTCATGCGTTATATGGCACAAATAGGAATGTACTATATGAATAAATATATAAATACTATATTGATCCTATATTGCACATTCCCATTCATGCTTTCAGCCACGTCATATTAGTCTAAAAGAAATCCCTGATAGTTTCTTACCAGCATACGCGACTCAACATTCTTTATTGTCTCTATAACAACACCTACAACGATGATAAGTGATGTTCCTCCAAATGAAACATTTGCTCCAAAGAAACCGCTGAAGAACATTGGTATGCATGCTACTATGATAAGACCTACAGCACCTATAAATATGATGTAGTTTAAAATTTTATTCAAATAATCCTGAGTTGGCTGACCTGGTCTGATACCTGGTATAAATCCTCCGCTCTTCTTCATGTTATTTGCAATCTCCATTGGATTGAATGTGATTGCTGTGTAGAAATAAGCAAAGAAGAATACAAGTAATATATACACGATCAAACCGATCGATGCCCAAGGATATGTTTTGTTAAACCAGTAACTCTGACTGAGTGCCTGAATAACCTTTGCACCTGCACCTGATGCCTTTATGTTGAACAGATTTACTATTATCTGTGGAACTGACAGTATTGATGATGCAAAGATAACAGGAATAACACCTGCTGTATTTACCTTGAGAGGAATATGTGAGGACTGTCCGCCCATTGTTTTTCTTCCTCTTACTGTCTTGGCATACTGAACAGGTATCTTTCTCTCAGCACCCTGAAGCGCACATACAAATACTACTGTAAGTATTATTACTGCAACGATCAGAAGACCTACAAGTGTAAATCTTACAAAATCTTTTCCCTTCATGAACTGTGTGTACATGTTCTTGAGGTCATTTGGCATTGTTGATACGATGTTGATCAACAGGATTACTGATATACCATTACCAACACCCTTTTCAGTTGCACGCTCACCAAGCCACATTACAATAGCACTTCCGGCAGTAAGGATAACTACTATCGTAAGCACTGTCCAGAAATTATAGTTCTCTATTACACCCTTGTTTCCAAAGCCTACAACAAGACCAGAACTCTCAAGTATAGCAAGACCTACTGTCATGTATCTTGTGATTGCTGTGATCTTCTTTCGGCCATCCTCTCCATCCTTCTGCATCTCCTCAAGTGCCGGTATGGCGATTGTGAGCAGCTGTATGATAATGGATGCCGTGATGTATGGTGTTACTGACAAAGCAAAAATTGACATCTGCTCGAATGAACCTCCAGTGAATGAACTGAAGATGTTCAATGAATCACCGAGGGCATTCTGCATATATTCTCTTATTGCATCCGCGCTTATTCCCGGTACGGTAATCAGGCTACCAAGCCTGACTACCACGAGAATAAAGAACGTATATAAAAGTCTTCTTCGTATATCCTGTACCTTAAATGCGTTTATTAAGGTTTTGAACATATTACATCACCTCTGCTTTTCCGCCAAGAGCTTCAATTTTCTCAGCTGCTGACTTTGAAAAAGCATTAGCCTTAACGTTGAGCTTTTTAGTTAACTCTCCATTTCCAAGAATCTTAACTCCATCACGAGGATTCTTAATGATACCTGCCTCTACTAATGTCTCAACTGTTACGTCTGAGCCATCCTCGAATCTCTCAAGAGCTGATACATTGATTGCAACGATCTCTTTGTGATTGATGCAATTAAAGCCTCTCTTAGGAAGACGTCTATATAATGGCATCTGTCCACCTTCGAAACCTGGTCTAGGTGATCCAGAACGTGCCTTCTGACCCTTATGTCCCTTACCTGCAGTCTTGCCATTTCCTGAACCATGTCCACGGCCTACACGGAAATTAGCACTGTGCTTTGAGCCTTCAGCTGGCTTTAATGTAGATAAATCCATGATCTGCGTATCCTCCTTCTCTTATACTTCCTCTACCTTTACCATATAACTAACCTGCTTAATCATTCCAAGTGTTGCAGCATTATTTGGAAGCTCTACTGACTTGTTAACCTTCTTGAGTCCAAGAGCCTCTACTGTCTTTCTATGCTTTGGTACAGCACCGATAGGCGACTTTACCAAAGTTACCTTTAACTTATCTGCCATCTTCTAATACCTCCTTAGTTAAGTATCTCATCAACAGATTTTCCACGAAGTCTTGCGATATCCTCTGGGTTCTTGATCTCTGTAAGGCCCTTGATTGTTGCAAGAACTACGTTCTGCTTGTTGTTTGATCCTAAGGACTTTGTACGGATATTCTTATATCCTGCAAGCTCAAGTACGCTACGTGCAGGACCACCAGCGATGATACCAGTACCTTCTGGAGCTGTCTTCAGGAGAACTGAAGCACTGCCGAACTGACCATTCCAGTCGTAAGGAATACTACCAACTTCATTTACAGGAACTGTAACTAAATGCTTTGCAGCATCCTCCTTACCCTTACGGATAGCTTCTGGAGTCTCAACTGCCTTGCCAACACCAACGCCAACGTGGCCATTTCTATCACCTACAACTACGAGAGCTGCAACTCTAGAATTACGTCCACCCTTAACAACCTTTGTTACACGCTTGATGGCAACAACTTTATCTTCTAACTCTAACTTACTTGCATCAATTATTTCACGCTTCATACGTTGTTCTTCCTCCTTACTAGAATTCCAGACCAGCTTCTCTCGCTGCATCTGCTAATGCCTGAACCTTACCGTGGTATACGAAACCGCCTCTGTCATAGATAACAGTCTTTATACCCTTCTCAAGTGCTCTCTCAGCAATAACCTTACCAACGTAAGCTGCTGCATCAACATCATCTGTCTTCTCAAGCTCATCCTTAATAGCCTTCTCTGTTGTAGATGCTGCTACTAATGTCTTACCAACTGAATCATCAATAATCTGAGCGTACATATGATTATTACTTCTGAATACAGCTAAACGAGGTCTCTCTGTTGTTCCAGCTAAACGATTACGAACACGCATATGCTTCTTTACACGAATTGCGCTTCTTGATTCTTTATTAATCATCTTATCTCACTCCTTTATTATTTCTTACCAGTCTTACCAACTTTACGTCTGATAGTCTCATCCATATACTTGATACCTTTGCCCTTGTATGGCTCTGGTGCTCTCTTCTCTCTGATCTCAGCAGCGTACTGACCAACCTTCTCCTTGCTGATTCCACTTACTGTGATCTTGTTACCGTCAACCTTTGTCTCGATACCCTCTGGATCAACCATCTCTACTGGATGTGAATAACCAAGAGCAAGAACAAGCTTATTACCCTGTTTCTGAGCTCTGTAACCTACACCATTGACCTCAAGATCCTTTGAGAATCCGTCAGTAACACCAACGATCATGTTATGAAGGAGTGTTCTTGTAAGTCCATGTAATGATCTCATCTTCTTTAAATCGTTAGGTCTTGATACTGTAAGTGTATCGCCATCTAACTTTATTTCCATTTCCGCAGGGAGAACTCTCACGAGAGTTCCCTTTGGTCCTTTAACAGTCACTTTATTATTTTCTGCTATATCTACAGTTACACCTGCAGGTACAGCGATAGGCATTCTTCCGATACGTGACATTTTGCCGTCCTCCTTTTACCAAATAAACGCAAGTACTTCTCCACCTACGTTCTGTTTTCTAGCTTCCTTATCTGTTAATACGCCCTTGTTTGTGGAGATAATAGCAGTTCCAAGTCCACCTAATACTCTTGGAAGCTCA
>URJU01000133.1 GCA_900548315.1 uncultured Coprococcus sp.
CAGGTAAGACAGTACGTCCGCAGATCTACTTCGCAATCGGTATTTCAGGAGCTATCCAGCACGTTGCAGGTATGGAGGATTCTGATCTCATCGTTGCTATCAACAAGGATGAGGATGCGCCGATCTTCGACGTTGCAGATTATGGTCTGGTAGGAGATCTCAACAAGATCGTTCCAGCTCTTACAGAGGTTATCAAGGCAGAGCTTGCTAATAAGTAATTAACAGCTAGTTTGTCATATATATAATCTTTTAGATTATTATTTACAGAGTCCCCCTCTTGGATTTCATATTCAGGAGGGGGAATTTTTGTCGTGAAAGTTTGTAAAGAATAGATTACATAGTTATCGATAACGAAACGTTTTTACATTCTTGGGAATGGAAAAATAGGAATCTGCAATCTCATTACAATCAGAAATTGCGAATCCAATACAAGTGTATTGTAAATAATATAAAAATAATGTAGTATAAACTAGTTTGAATGTAGTAGATAAAGAGAGTATGCATGTGAGGATAAGTGCGTGTGAAGGCAAGTGTATATGAAGATAAGCGCAAATTACAGGTACAGTAGGACATGCAGAGGAGAGGTACATATGAAAGAGAAAGATAACGTTGTAAATAATGTGAAATCGCCTGTTAACAGGAAAATATCTGATAATGAAATGACATCCGCTGGCGAGAACAGAGAGAATAAGATGGGCGTGATGTCAGAGGGAAAGCTTCTGATGTCCATGTCACTGCCTATGATAATATCCATGTTGTTTCAGGCTATGTACAATGTAGTTGACAGTGTGTTTGTATCCAGATTCAGCATGGATGGCCTTACGGCTGTGTCCACAGCATTCCCGATACAGAATCTGATGATAGGTGTTTTCTCAGGACTGGGAGTCGGCTTTAATGCGTTTATATCCAAGGCCCTTGGTGAGAAGAAGTTTGACAGGGCAAATGAGGTTGCCAGACAGGGAATATTTCTTGAGGCGATAGGATATGTGATATTTCTGATAATAGGACTGTTTTTTGCAAGAACATTTATGGTGAGCCAGACAGATGATGCGCAGGTTATCCAGTACGGAACGGAATATCTGGAGGTGTGCTGCTGCTGTGCTTTTGGTATAGCTTTCCAGATGACATTTGAGAGACTCTTGCAGTCTACAGGTCGTACAATGTACAGTATGATAACTCAGATACTTGGTGCGGTCATCAATCTTATACTTGATCCTATCATGATATTTGGACTCCTTGGATGTCCTAGGATGGGTGTTAAGGGTGCGGCCATCGCGACAGTATGTGGCCAGTGCATAGCTGGAACGTTGGCTATGATCTTCAATATCAAGAAGAATCCGGATCTCCATATCACTCTGAGAAAATTCAGACCACATGGGGAGATAATTGGCAAGATACTCGGCGTTGGCGTGCCATCGGTTATCATGGTTGCAATAGGCTCTGTGATGAATTATTTTTTGAATCTTATACTGTTTTCATTCTCCAAGCTGGCAGTTGCTGTATTTGGAGCTTACTTCAAGGTTCAGAGTATGGCGTTTATGCCTGTGTTCGGATTAAACAATGGAATGATACCGATAATTTCATACAACTATGGAGCGCAAAGACCGGACAGAATGAAGAGAACTATGAAGCTGGGAGTTATGGTGGGCTGTTCTATCATGTTGTTCTGTCTTGTTATCATGCAGGTATTCCCTGGACAGATACTCAAGATATTTGATGCCACAGATGATATGCTGTCCATGGGAATCCCTGCTGTCAGGATAATGAGCACAGCGTTTATATTTGCGGGATTTTCAGTAACCTGTTCGGGAATGTTCCAGGCCGTTGGAAAGGGTGTATACAGTATGATAGTGTCCATGGCGAGACAGCTCTTTGTTATACTTCCTGTAGCATATTTCCTTTCAAAGGCAATGAACAGTGTGAATGGCGTGTGGACGGCGTTCCCTATTGCAGAAATCTTCAGCGTAATTATATCAACATTTCTTCTTCTAAGAGTTTATAAAAAGATAGTAAAACCTTTGGAAAGAGGACAGATAGAGTAAAATAAGAGAATGATATACGGAGTGGAAATGCAATAATATAGACATAGCGCGTGGCATTTGTGTTGTGATAGAATACTATATAGTAGTATAGTTTTCATATGATGAACGCAGTTTTGCATTTGTCGCAAATAGATGGCAGAAAAGAATGGAAAGAGAGCGGATATGGGAAAAATGATATATATGGATCATGCGGCAACAACGGCGGTGAGACCTGAAGTGCTCGATGCCATGCTGCCTTACTTTGCAGAAAAATATGGGAATCCCTCAGGCGTGTATACATTTGCGTCAAAAAATAAGGACGTAATAAATGTGGCAAGGGATATAATTGCCGATTCCCTTGGGGCGAAACCTGAGGAGATATACTTCACCGGGGGAGGCTCTGAGTCGGACAACTGGGCTCTTAAGTCCGTTGCTGAAGCCTTCCAGGATAAGGGAAAGCATATAATAACAACTAGGATAGAACACCACGCCATTCTTCACACATGCCGGTATCTGGAGAATCTAGGCTTTGAGGTGACATACCTTGACGTGGACGAAAAGGGGCTGGTGAATCCGGATAAGCTGAAAGCAGCCATAAGACCAGACACAATATTGATATCTGTTATGGCAGCCAACAATGAGATAGGAACCATAGAGCCAATCAGCAGAATTGGAGCCATAGCACATGAACATGAAATTCTGTTTCACACGGATGCAGTTCAGGCGTATGGACAGATTCCGCTTGATGTAAATGCCATGAATATAGATTTGCTTAGCAGCAGCGGTCATAAGCTTAATGGTCCAAAGGGAATCGGATTTCTGTATATACGGAGTGGAATAAAGCTTGGAAGCTTTATACATGGAGGTCAGCAGGAGCGTGGGCGTCGTGCTGGAACTGAGAATGTACCGGGAATCGTTGGAATGGGCAAGGCCGCCGAGCTTGCGGTTCTATCTATGGAAGATAGAATGAAACGGGAGACAGACATAAGAGATCATATGATTCATAGAATCCTGTCGGAGATACCGTATTCAAGGCTGAATGGACATGAGAAAGACCGACTTCCTAACAATGTGAATGTGAGTTTCCAGTTTGTTGAAGGAGAGACGATCCTTATCATGCTTGATATGGTGGGAATATGCGCTTCTGCAGGCTCTGCGTGCACATCGGGTTCTGTTGATCCATCACATGTACTGACAGCTATTGGTCTTCCAAAGGAGATATCACATGGCGCTGTTAGACTTACACTTGGATATGAGAATACCTTGGACGAGGCAGATGTTGTGGTAGATAATCTCAAGAGAATTGTGGAAAATCTCAGAAAGATGTCACCTGCATATCAGGATTTTGTCAGTAGAAATAAATAATTTGCAAAATACATGCTCTTGAACATAATGCAGGATAAAAGATAGCATTAAAATGAAAATATACTACAGTTATTATTTATTATAAAGAGGAAATGAAGTTGATTGATACAGATAAGAAGACAGTATGTGTAGGTATGTCGGGCGGAGTTGATTCGTCGGTTGCCGCACTTTTGCTCAAGAAGCAGGGCTACAATGTAATAGGAGTTACCATGCAGATATGGCAGGACGAGGACAGGGACGTGGTGAGTGCCCATGCTGGATGCTGCGGGCTGTCAGCAGTTGACGATGCCAGACGTGTGGCGTCGCAGCTCGATATTCCGTATTACGTTATGAACTTCAAGGAAGAATTTAAGAAGTACGTAATAGACTATTTTGTGGACGAGTATAAGCATGGCAGAACCCCGAATCCATGTATCGCCTGCAACAGATATGTAAAATGGGAATCGCTGCTCACAAGATGCATGGCGATTGGTGGTGATTATATAGCCACAGGTCATTATGCAAGAATAATCCAGCTCCCAAACGGCAGATATACTCTCCAGGAGGCCAGGGGAATAGATAAGGATCAGACATATGCACTCTACAATCTCACCCAGGAACAGCTTGCCAGAACTCTCATGCCAGTTGGAGAATACAGCAAGCCTGAGATCAGAAAGATCGCAGAGGATCACGGACTTATGGTGGCTCACAAGCCGGACAGCCAGGATATATGCTTTGTGCCAGATGGAGATTACGCCGGTTATCTTGAGAACGAAGCAGGACTTAAGGCGGTTCCGGGAGATTTTGTAGACATACATGGCAATGTGATCGGAAGACATAAGGGAATCATACACTACACAATAGGACAGAGAAAAGGACTTGGACTTGCGATGGGACATCCGGTATTTGTGGTGGACATCATACCTGAGACAAATCAGGTCGTGATAGGAGAGAACGGAGACGTATTCTCAGAGAGGCTCACATGCAACAGACTGAACTTCATGTCCATAGCGGATCTCACAGAGTCTATGCATGTCAAGGCGAAGATCAGATATAATCACAAGGGAAGCATGTGCACGATCAGGAAGATAGATGAAGATCTGGTTGAGGCGGTATTTGACGAACCGGTCAGAGCTGTGACAAAGGGACAGGCTGTAGTGTTCTATGAGGATGACCATGTGCTTGGCGGCGGAAGTATCTGCTGACAGCGGGTTGCAAGCGGCATCAACTGACATAAGGAGACTGCGGATGGATAATACAGGTAGAGAAGTTTTGCGCAAAGATGTCAAGGTGCGCGGATGGATATTATTTGGTATATTTTCAGTGATTTTGGTTTTTATGATAATCACTATATGCTCTATGATACATAATGGGGATTTTGAATGGAACAGTTTCACGGGCCCATTGCTCTTTCTGACTGTTATTTCAGTTATATGCGTATGGGACGGCATTCGGATGATACGCACTCCGGAGAAGTTGCTTAACCGGGAGAATAGAAACCATGGTGGCAGCGTGTATGAAATGGCAGACAAATTGTACGGCGATATTATCTATGAGGATAAATATATAATGGTTTCTCATGAGGTTATAGCATCAAAGAAAGTAAGATATAACCTTGCATACAGATGGGATGTGTATCTCATATCATATGTATATAGGAGCCTGAGATATGGAAAATTGGAATATTATTGTCTGCATACCAGAAATCCTGAAAATGAAGTTCTCATTATTCTGAAAGGCTATATGACGAAAAAAAGAGTAAATGAAGTTCTTGACATGCTCCTTAGTTATTGCCCCAATGCGATATATGGTGATCTGGATGGCGCTGGCGGCGAGTATCTTAAAAAAATGAGAAAAACAGACATTCATGATATACCACATAGTCCATACTATACAGGCAACAATACACAGTGAGATATGAAACAAATAGAGTAGTCAGGTGATTGTCAGAATTAAAAATACAACATAAAAAGATGAAACATATAAGCCATAGAATGGTGTATGTGTTCCATCTTTTTTATGATTCAAACTTTTTTATAATTCAAAATTCGAATTTGGAAATTTTTATTTTACAGCGGATTGAATTCAGGCTTTCTGTTCTTGAATGTGCAGTAGTATCTGTAGCCGAGTGATGTGAGGGCATCCCTTGCATATGTCTCAAAATCATAGCACAGATATTCGGGCTTGTGTGCATCAGATCCCACTGTGATGATCTCACCCCCCATATCCTTGTAGAGTTTCAGGATATCCATGTGAGGATGTGCGTAACTCATATTCTTGTACAGACTTCCGGTATTGATCTCTATACCTTTTCCCTTTGGGATGATTATTTTGAAAATCTGTTCAAGCACATCATTATAATCTGCCATCCTAAAGATCTTCTCGCCTGATGGGCAGTATCTTACTACGTAGTCAAGATGACCATATACGTCAAAGTCATCTATCAGAGTCACGTTCTCAAGAATGGACTCAAAGTAATCACGTATACCTTCTATCTCTGTACGTCCCTCGTAGTAAGCTGGATAGTATGGGTCGAGACCCCTGACAAGGTGTGATGATCCTATGATAAAGTCCAGTTCATTTTTGTATTTATCAGCAATGTCCCTTGCCTTGCCGGCAACCGTATTCATAAGACCGAGTTCCACGCCGCTTCTCACGTCAATCCGATCTCCGTACCTGTGTCGTATTTCGTCTATCGCAGCAAAGTACGAATCGAAATCAAGCTGGAAGTCAAAACCGTCCTCCGGATTGATAGGAAAGTCTATATCGTGGTGATCTGTCAGACAGATCTTTGGAATTCCAAGTTGTATTGCCTTCTGGATTATACTGTCCAGTGGAGCGGAAGAGTCGCTTGAGAACTCCGAATGTATATGCGAATCACAGATGATCATTTTCTGTATACCTCCGTTTATAATCATTGCGTTTCATATTATAACATAAAACACTGAAAAAAATATATAAAGTAAAGCTGTTGAGTAATCTTATTATTATCAAATTGTAGTAGCTGTCTCTTATACACATCTGACGCTGCCGACGATAAGGCTC
>URJU01000134.1 GCA_900548315.1 uncultured Coprococcus sp.
ATGCTACATTGTCCAAAATGGAATCTGTGTAATGTCTGGACTCGGAATCCTTTGCTATCTGCTGCAGATTTTCCGCATATCCCGATATAGCTGTGACCGGACCTCTGACATCATGAGCAATGGCTGCTATCAGGTTTCTGCGGCTCTCGTCAGCTATTATCTCTTTTTTCTTTTTTCTGTATGATATCATAAGTACTACCACACAGCAGATAAAAAACATTGGAGATACATACATAAGAATTTTTAGCAACCTCATATCCGGATCTGTAAACGGATTCTCATACATTGCTGATACAACGTAATAATCATTTTCTCCTACTGTCAGCGTTCTCCCTCTGTAGAAGTAGCCTCTCCACAAGATACTTTCTTCGTGATCGGTGGCATTATTCATACCCTCCTGTTCAAATACGCTGTCAAGATACTCTCTGGAACACTCATACTGTTTGTCAATATTCGCATAGTCTACATCGTCATATCCCATCGCAACATAGTCACGGTATACCTCCTCAGCAGATCTTACATCCTCATATATATATTCATCTGACTTCACTTTCACAGCGGTTATTCCTTCATCCGTGGATGCCCATTCGTAGGTTATTCCATTTTCCACAAATGTATCACCAGGCTTTATATCTTTCTCCCGGTCTGTCAATGAGCTATCCTGTGCCACCTCTGATTCTGGCACATTTTCCGTCATTTCACCATCAGCTCCAGACATATCATCCGCCTGCTCTTCATCTTCAAAATCTGTTTCATCCTCAAACTTTGCATCATAGCCCGACAGCTCCACACCATTGTCGTATCTGTACACCTTCGATACGAAACCCGGTGTATTACATTTGGCAAGTATATCTTCTATGTCTTCACGTATTTGCTGATCACCCTCACCACTTTTTATCAATCGGTACATTCCATTACACACAGAACTCACATTGCTGTCAAATTCTGACCTCTGATTATAATTTACTATAATCAATAATCCTAGTGCTGCTATGGTCATCAGCATAACCATAACTACAGCAACCAGAAGACCCTGCCAAAGTTTTCGCCTCACTATTCGCTTAAGCCCGCGTCTTACTGCCGGTGTATATTTCTTATTTTTATTCTTTTTATCAGTCATATCGTTTTTCTCCCTTTTTGCATTCTAATCCAGGCTTTCTAATACAGACATTTTTATCACCATTTCTTGCCTGATATAAACCTGATATAAATTATATTTCTTTCACCTGATACCCCTTGCCTATCACAGTCTTTATCTGCTTTCCTGCACTGCCTATACCTGCCCGGAGCTTTCTTACATGATTATCCACGCATCTGTCGCTTCCTTCATAATCATAACCCCAGATATCAACGAGCAGTCTTTCTCTTGTGATAACCTTTCCCTTATTCTCAAGAAGTATCTTCAGAAGAGCAAACTCCTTTGGTGCAAGATCGACCTCCACGCCATTTACCTTCGTCATATATCTTGACGGATTCATGCTTATCGCTCCACATACCAGCTCTCCATTGCTGTCAGTCCCCTTGGATCTCTTGATAAGCGCCTTGCACTTGGCATACAGAGTTGCAAGTGAAAATGGTTTCACTATGTAGTCGTCACAGCCCAGATCATAGCCCAGCATAATATCCCGTTCGGAATCTCTAGCCGTCAGAAATAATATCGGAACCATACTGTTCCTGCGCATCTCACGACACACCGCAAAACCATCCATCCCTGGCAGCATGATATCAAGCAGCACAAGATCAAATGTCTCCATCATGAAACTGTCCAATCCGTCATCGCCATTATACGCCACCTCAACATACATCTGACCTCCACTCTCTCTGACAAAGTAGTCATGTATGACCTCACTTATGTGTATATCATCCTCCACCAACAATATCTTGTTCAAAGCGAACATTTCCATTTTTGAAGTCTCCGAATTTTTTTCTGCATATGCGGCATTTATTGACGCCTCTATGTCATTTCTCTCCACATCATCACCTCCTTGACCTGCATATTAACAAACCGATATGACTTTCATATGTCCATTATAACAATTTACTACAAATATGTGCTATAGTGATATACATACATTACATGGAAACTCTCCATCTTATGTTCGAAATAACAAGTCCGGCCTCCATAATTTCACCCGAATTGTATTAAGGGTCACAGCAGATGGGGGATCTATGCTCAATTACAGAATCGTTAAGATCAACAGCATGTGTATTGCAGGTTATTCCAGGGTTTTCACAAGCCTCGATACTGCGAAAAATAATGTTCTGATTCCAAAGTTTACAAGAGAATGCTGCAGTCAAAGCTGGGATAAACTAATGGAAATTAAATCCAATAATGAAAAACCAAATAACTGCTTATTCGGTTACAGATCAAATGATTTTATAAAGATTGATAAGTTCAATAATGAAATTTCATGCTTTAATTACACATTTGGACGAATGATCGCAAAACAAGAAATTTCCGGATTAAATATATCCGATTATTCGATAACAAACATTCCTGACGGCGAATGGATCTGTTTTGACTGTTCAGATACTACTCCTGCCGGACAACAGTCACTTTGGTATAAAATTTACACAGAATTTCTACCATTTTCTCATTATAACATAGTACCTGACGTAACCTTAGAGTGTAGCAATGTATCATTAGAAAAGGAACAAAATTACCTTCTCATACAAATCCGTCCCGACAAAGATTAACCATTGCTGACACTTTTGTTGTCCATATATCTCTTCCACCTGATTATAACGAAGCAAGCACATATCCAATGGTTGTTATGACCGATGGAGTCTGGAGACTCAGTGATCACCCTGAACTCAGACCTCTTATGACATCCGGCCAGATACAGGATGTTATCCTTGTCAGCATAGGGTATCCAAACACTTACAATTATGATGTCATCAGAAAAAGAGATCTTCAGACTAACCCTGATTCATTCCTGCATTTTATTGTAGATAACCTGATTCCTTATCTGGAAGAAATATACTCTGTAAGCCCTGAAAATATGACTCTCACAGGACATTCCCTTGGCGGATACTGGGCTTACTATGCTCTGTTTCATAATGACACTATAGGGAAAAATACATTTACAAATTATTATATTGGCAGTCCTTCCATGTGGGCAAATACTGACGGTAAATTTATGTCTACGTACGAAGATGAATATTACAGCAGAACACAGACTCTGAATGCTAATGTCTATGTAACCGTAGGTGCAGATGAAGATAAAAATTTCATTTTTTCTATTGAGGATTTCTACAACGATTTACAAGATAGAAATTATTCCGGTTTAAACCTAACCTACGAAAAAATAGAAGGCTATGACCATAACACAGTCTTTAAGCCTTCTATCAAAAATACTCTTCTTAAGTTCTATAAAAAAGATTCCGAATAACTATCTGTAAAACCACCAGCATCCATATCTAGGCATGACTGCTCCTAGCTCACGGAGAGTCTTGCCTGATATGAGGTCTGTATATATGTCCGCCTGATCCTCCGGCATGGTCCAGATAAGCTGATCCATATTGCTGAAGTTGAAGAATGCCCTCAGCTCATGTCCTGCATATTCCCTCACTATACCAAGAACACTTGCACATCCTGTCTCTATGGTGTAGACATTTGCATTACATGAAAATACATCATGTGATGCCCTAATCTCCTCCATGTGGCGCAGCGCGTCAAATATCCTCATGGCGACAGCATCCTTCTTCTCAACCTTATCCCATGGGAAGTTTCCTCTGTGCAGGTATCTGCTGTCCGCACATTTGTCCGGATCATTCTTGTAGCTATAATCGTTTGTCTGACCTATCTCATCACCGCTGTACAGAACAGGGATTCCGCTCTGCGCTAACAGGTATCCATGAAGCATGAGATCGCAGGAAATAGCCTGGTCGATCTTGTCAGCATTTGCCTCGTACTGGCCAGCCTCAAGTCCTGACAGGGACGCTGTTGTTCCACACAGACGAGCATCTCCAAGTCTAGGGTCATCGTTATAGAGCTCGCCTCTGGAATCACTGTTGTATCCCTTTCCTGTGAAGTAATCATTCAGGAACTTCTTGTGTGCCACCTCATCTATGCCGAACTGTGCCAGCCAGTCATAGTCAAGTCCCCAGCCGATATCATCATGGCATCTGAGGTAATTCAGGAACACATAATCCTTTGGAAGTGCACATACCTGATCCATCTGGCGTTTTAAGAGTCCCACATCCTTTGTGGCTATTGTATTCCATGTAGACGCCATTGTGGTTACGTTGTATAGCATATGACACTCAGGCTTGTCAACTGTTCCAAAGTACGGAACTACCTTTGAAGGCTCCATGACGACCTCTCCGAGAAGAAGGACTCCCGGACATACTATCTCACTGATTATCCTCATCATACGGACAAGGGTATGAACCTGTGGCAGGTTACGGCAGTTTGTGCCTATCTGCTTCCATATATATGGAACAGCATCGAGTCTGATGACATCTATACCTCGGTTTGCCATGTACAGCATGTTGCCAACCATATCATTGAATACCATAGGATTTGCATAGTTCAGATCCCACTGGTATGGGTAAAATGTAGTCATGACCACCTGATTGCAGTCATTTATCCATGTGAAGTTACCAGGCGCCGTAGTTGGGAATACCTCAGGCACTGTCTCCTCATATATGTTTGGGACAAACCAGTCATCATAGAAGAAATATCTGGATCTCGCAACAGGATCCCCCTGTCTCGCTGCCTTTGCCCACTCATGATCCTCGCTTGTATGGTTCATCACAAAGTCCAGGCAACAGCTTATACCCTGTCTGTGGCACTCTGCAGTGAGATCCTCAAGATCCTCCATGGTTCCAAGCTCAGGCTTTACCTTCCTGAAATCCGCAACAGCATATCCGCCGTCATCTCTGCCCTTAGGGCTTTCTAGTAGCGGCATAAAATGAAGATAATTCACACCACATGACTTCACATAAGGGAGCTTTTCCTTAACACCCTTGAGCGTTCCCGCGAATGCATTTGTGTACATCATCATACCAAGCAGGTCATTCTGCTTATACCAGTCAGGATTTTTGACACGCTGTCTGTCCAGTTTCTTAAGCTCTGTGTTTCTCTCCTGATAATAACCATACAACGAGTCGCACAGCCAGTCAAATGCCTCCATGTTATTATTGTACAGCTCACAGTAGAGCCACTTGAGCTCATCGTATCTCTCCTCAAATCTCTTAATATATTCTGCAGTCTTTTTCACTATTTTTGAAACCGCCATTTATCTTCTCCTTTCCTATATCTATCACCACGGGGACGGAGGTACCTGACCCCTTTTATGTTAACTTATGGATCTGTCAGCTATCAATGTTTCCACTTCGGATCTTTCCGGCATTACCTTTAGGGCACCCTTGCGTGTTGTAATGATCGATGCTGCTGCATTTGCAAATGTGAGCATCTCCGTGAGCTTATCCTCGTCAAGATCATCAAGTCCATTGTCCAGTATGTAGTTCAGCACGCAGGCACAGAATGTATCACCGGCACCTGTAGTCTCTATGGTGTTCTCCTGTATGAATGGTTTCGCCTCTGCCACCACACCACCGTAGTATGCACGGCTGCCATCTCTTCCCATCGAGAGAAGTATCAAAGGTATATTGTATGTATCCTGAAGGATCTTTATACCCTCATCGAAATCCTCTCTGCCTGTGAACCACTGTATCTCATTGTCCGATATCTTGAGTACATCGCACTGTCTCATGCCCCACTCTATCTGCTCATGAGCCTCATCCAGAGTCTTCCAGAGCGGTTCCCTGAGATTAGGGTCAAATGTGATGATGCATCCAGCCTCCTTTGCTGCAGCCACAGCCTTCTGCGTTGCAGCACGTGAAACCTCATATGTCAGAGACAGTGATCCAAAATGGAACAATCTGGCGTCCTTTATGATGCGCTCGTCCACCTCATCCGCGCTCAACATGATATCTGCTCCCGGATTTCTATAAAATGAGAAATCTCTGTCGCCATCCTCATATGTATGCACAAATGCAAGTGTTGTATGTACTTCACTGTCATACTTCAAATTGTCTGTATTGATCCCGGCGTCAGCAACCACCCCAGCCAGCATCTTTCCAAGAAAGTCGTCTCCAACTTTTCCCATAAATGCGGTCTTCTTTCCAAGCTTTTGCAGCATCGCCAGAACATTGCATGGCGCCCCGCCAGGATTCGCCTCCATCATCATATTGCCCTGCCCACTGAGTCCGTTCTGCGTAAAATCTATGAGTAGCTCTCCGAGTGCAACCACATCAAATCTCTTCATAATTCATATCCCCCTTATAATAAAAAATATATACGTACCTGTTTATTAAATCATCAGCCGTGCGCTTTGTGAAACATGTTTCATCTGTCTCTTATACACATCTCCGAGCCCACGAGACGCGTAGTAATCTCG
>URJU01000135.1 GCA_900548315.1 uncultured Coprococcus sp.
CTTATCGTCGGCAGCGTCAGATGTGTATAAGAGACAGATCAGGAACCAAAAGTTTTATCTGTTTTCCTTAAAACCAAAACAGATAGCTATTTGGTTCCTTTTTGTTTATACCGCGGAAAATAAAAATATAATATTGAGATACAATATGAGA
This sequence comes from uncultured Coprococcus sp., assembly GCA_900548315.1. GTDB lineage: Bacteria > Bacillota > Clostridia > Lachnospirales > Lachnospiraceae > Coprococcus. The sequence goes on from URJU01000135.1 coordinate 152, forward strand.
CAAAGGAGTCTTTCCAAGAGTTGATGTGTGACTGGATTTTTAGTGATATATCAATGTGGGAAGGCTCCTTTTCACAGTTTGGCAGATGGCAAATCCATATTTATATATGGCATACAGGAGGCAGATACAATGAAAAGATATGATCTAATAATCAAAAATGCACAGATACACACAATGGATGATAAACGAAAGATATTTGCGAAGGGTGTTGTAGGAATAGAGGGAGAGAAGATAACACTCATGAAGGAGATGAGTGAACTTACAGCGGAGGAACTTCAGGAGTGTGAAAGCGCCAATACGGTGATAGATGCCGAGGGCAAGGTCGTATTTCCGGGATTCATAGATACGCATATCCATATATTTCAGTCTTTCCTGAAAGGACTTGGAGCAGACCACAGACTTATAGAGTGGCTGAATCTTTCAGCACTTCCATATGGACAGTACATGACACCACATCAGCATGAGCTGGCTGCACAGCTTGCATGTATGGAGGCGATAAAGAGTGGATGTACGACAATGAGTGAGTTTTTCTATACAAATCAGGATCCGGAACTTGCTCATTCCTGTATAGACGGAATGGTTTCAACAGGTATCCGTAGTGTATTTATCAGAACATTTCAGGATACCGGTGAGGAATATGGAATGCCGAAGTGCTTTCTTGAGCCGGCAGGTAAGGCAATGAAAGAAGTCGATGCACTGAAGAAAGCTTATAAAGAAAATGATATGCTTTCGATCTGGACAGGCCCGGATGTCACCTGGTCAACTACAAAGGAAGGCTATCAGGAGATGCTTGAGTATTGTCTTAGCGAGAATGTTAGGTATTCAATGCACATCAAGGAGACGGAGGTCGACAATGAGATGTGCGGCAGATATTACGGTAAGGATATAGTTGATATGCTTGAGGAGATAGGTTTCCTGACAGACAAATTCCTAGCAGTCCATTGTGTAAATCTCACACCTCACGACATAGAGAGATTTGCAAAGTATGGAGTGTCGATAAGCCACAATCCTGCACCTAACCTTTATCTGGGTTCAGGAATACCACCTATTCCTGAGAGCCTTGCGGCTGGGGTAAATGTTTCTATAGGAACAGATGGTGCGGCATCCAACAACAGTACGGATATGCTTGAGAGCATGAAACTGGCAGCCCTCATACAGAAAGGAATCCACAGAGATGCGGCAGTCATAAGTGCTGATGACATAATACACATGGCAACTGCAGGCGGGGCAAAGGCTATTGGCATGGCGGATAAGCTGGGAACATTGGAGACAGGCAAGATCGCAGATATCATAATATTTGATCCAAATCATCTGAAGTCAGCACCTATGCATGACGCGAAGGCCACGGTCGTATATGCGTCATCTGAGGAGAACATTGACACAACGATAGTAAATGGAAAGATTGTATATCAGGGCGGAAAGTTCAATTGTGGAATCAATGAGAGGAGCTTGATCGACGAGATAAACAGCGAGTTAGTGGTTTTGAAAAAACAGCTTGAAGACAGATAAAAAAGAATAGCTAAACAAAGAATATCGAAACAAAGAAGAAAGAAACAAAGATGAGGACTGTCAAAGAAGTAAATAGACAAGGAGGCGCATTTGCATGGAAGATAAGAAAATAGTCACAGAAACAGATATGATGAGGGCAGAGAGCGTGTCAGGCGGAACTAGTTCGCCTTGCGATGAGAATATTTCTGGAAAGTCTGCAAATGGCAGCCAGCTGATAGTTGGTGTGAACGAGAAGATAAGCTGTGGCAAGGCTGCATTTCTGGGAATGCAGCATGTATTGTCAATGGATCTTTACATTATGCCGTTGATACTCGGTGCGGCGATAGGACTTGCCGGAGGGGAGTTGTCATTTTTCCTTCAGATGAGTTTCTTTGCCTGTGGTATTGCAACTATACTCCAGGCGGGATTTTTCATGAAGTATCCGATCATACAGGGACCTTCATATGTACCACTTGGAGCGCTATGTACGATAGGTGCGACCATGGGAGTTAGTGCCATGATAGGAAGTCTGATACCTGGCGCGATCATGATAATATTGCTGGGAATATTTAAAGGATTTTCGAAGTTTGTCAAGAAGGCAATACCACCCTTTATCGGTGGCATCATCATACTTATAGTTGGAATATCCCTGACACCTACAGCTGCCAAGGGGATTGCAAGCTCAGATGGAAACTTAAGTGCAAATGTTGCATCAGGTCTCACTGCTGCAGGTGTGCTTATCGTGTGTATGATACTTCAGTACAAGCTTAAGCACAACAGAATACTTCACATGGTATCAGTAATACTCGCGCTGGTCGCAGGAACTGTCGTTGCAGCGGCAATGGGAGCAGCCGATTTCAGTTCAGTACACGATGCAGCCTGGTTCAAGCTGCCAGAGTTCTTCCACTTTGGACTCCCAAAATTTGAGATCAAATCATGTGTACTTATGATGTTCATTTACCTTATCGTACTACTTGATACAACCGGAACTTGGGTAACGATCAGTGCCATCACAGGTGAGGATCTCAGCGATAAGAGAATAGATCGTGCCACAATAGGTGAGGGCGTTGGCTGTCTCGTTGGTTCATTGTTTGGCGGAACCCCGATGACCGGATACTCGTCAAATGCCGGCGTGCTTGCGATCACAAAGGTTGGAAGTCGTATGGCAATCATTGCAGGTGGTATGATACTCATGGTGCTCGGTGTATGTCCAAAGCTTATGACGGTTATATCATGCATCCCGACACCTGTAGTAAACGGTGTGTTTGCAGTTGTATGTATCCTGCTCATATCAAATGGAATAAAGATCATACAGAGTGAGCCTCTTGATGAAAGATCTTCACTTATCGTGGGAATCTCAGTGGTAGCAGCTGTGGCAACTATAGTCATTCCTTCAGACGTCATGAATGCGATGCCTCAGTTCCTTAACTATTTCATGTCATCAGGCACTGCAGTTGGTGCGACTATAGCGGTTGTACTCCAGCTCTGTCTTCCCAGAAAGAAAAAGACTATGAAGATTGCTCTTGAGGGATAGTTCATATGCTATATATTTAAAAACAATAAAATATACATTGTAAGGCACATAGAGTATGCAGTGATGCATATATTCTATGTGCCTTTTGCATTATAGGAATGGTGTTTAGATATAACAGGTTAAATCACAGGTTCATTGATTAGGCAGACCAGTTTTGATATATTGATCTCACAAGTTACTTAACTTGTAGCAGAAATGCATAAAGAGGCTATGGTGGTGGTTCCTTCTAAATTGAAATCTACGGGAAATAATAAAAGTACCGCCACCGATCTCCTCGTTATTTATGAGAATTACAGAAATTTGTTGTCAAGAGGTTCAGATGTCTGTGAAAAAGGAGAATTGTGATGAATGAGATATTGCTCAGGAGAAAAAATAAATTGATTCTTGCTGTTGGCAATGCAACAGTTGCAAATGATCGTTATATTTCAACTATTATGAAAAATATTGAACCCCTTGGTTACATATTTTCCAAGGATGTATTTGATGTCCTTAGGACATACAGTGACAATGAACTGGTCGAGTTTTACATAGAGCTAAGGGATATACTTATGGGACTTGTGGGGGCAGATGTTGTTTACAAGCCAATGTACGAAGATTTTCCTCAAGGCGTGATGGGGGCAGACATATCAGAGTTATACATAAATGCAATGCTGCATTACTGGTCAAATGGCAGATTGTATCCGGGACAACACTGCAAAAAGGTAAATGACAGGCTGCCGCTTTTTGATGAGACAGTGGTCAGAGTGATCACGCTTGGATGTATTGATGACGTAAGACAGATGTTTGAGAATATATGTAAGTCAAAGACTTCTTTATCGAAGACGGATAAGGAGGACGTAGCATATCTATTTGGACATGAAAATATGAAAATGCCGGATGAGATCCCGCATAAGGAAAATGCTGCGTATATTGCTGCACTCTATCTGCAGAAGAATCCTCTTGCAGATGTCAGCGAACTCAGTAAGTATATAAAGACAGCGACTGATGTTCTGAGACTTTGCACAGCAATGAGCAGCGGAGATGTGAGCCTTGCTGAAAATACCAGATATAGGAGTTTTACCCGCAGGCAGAGAAGGATGATCATGGAACTTCTGTCTGGTTGTCCTAATATCTATGAGGATATGCTTAGATATAAAGACAGATGGATCAGAATCGGTGAGAGGATACATCCATCTGAGTTTGACTGCAGCAGATACACTTTGACATATGACAAGGCGATAAATGCATTTGACAAGCTGAGAAACAACAGAAAGACAGAGACATACGCAGGCAATGTCGAGTTCAATCTGGCTTACGGTGAGTACGCAGGTGCGCTTGCTGAGTTGGTGAAGAGACCGGGGGAACTGGCGAGGAGATTGGATCAGCTGCTCAGGGTGACATTTTCTGAGGACTCGATGGACACAGATCTGTACGACAAAGTCATGGAAGAGAATTATAAACGTTCCGTGATAAGAAACTTTCAGTCTGTGGCCGAGAAGGTGTCTACACCTGTGCTGCTTCAAGTGAGAGAGCATTTTGCGCACAGAGCGGAACATGAGGATGTGAGAGTGTTCTTTCCGAAGGGAAGTCTTGCAAAATGTCACTGTGAGAGAAATAAACTTCCTGATATAGATGAGAGATACTGCCAGGCTGTGGTACGGATATGTGAAAATGCCCTTGCGAAACTCTATGGACAGAGGGAGCCAATGGGTAAAGTGTACTTGTCAGAGGATTACAAGAATTATGTGGTTCCATTTAGTCAGAGAAGTGCAAATAAGGCGCTTAAGACCATAGTCCGAGGCTCAAGACTTCCGGTATCGGCACAGACGAATGCTGTAAGGGCATTTATCTGGTGGACAAACATGTATGACAGGGATTTTGATGACTGGAGAGTAGATATAGACCTGTCAGCTGCTATATTTGACGAAAATTGGAATTATGTGGAGCATGTGTCATATACAAACCTGAAATCAGAAAAGTACATGGCATGTCATTCGGGAGACATTGTAAATGGTGGTCCTGTGGACGGCGAGGGTGTCAGCGAGTTCCTTGATGTGGATATAGATTCGGTTGTGAGATATGGTGCAAGGTATGTGGTGTATGAATTGTACAGCTATACAGAGCAGAGATTTGCAGATATGCCTCATGCTATGTTCGGCTGGATGGAAAGAGCTGATGTGAATTCTGGCGAGATATACGAGCCTGGGACGGTGGAGCAGAGGATGGATCTAACATCGAAAAGCACGGTATGTATCCCGGTCATATTTGATTGTGTGAGCAGAGAGTTCATATGGTGCGACATGGGGCTGTCGCTCGGTGGAACTCACAGGAATATCGGTGGCAACAATTTGGAGAGCAATCTCTCCGGAACTGCAGCGGTATGCTATTCTATGGTGAATGTGAGAAAGCCAAACTTGTATGACCTGATAGCATTGAATGTTATGGGAAGAGGTATGCTAGTGGAAAACAAAGAGGATGCGGAAATTGTGTTTGATACTGTGTTGTATCCGGAGAATGACGATAAGGCATCTGAAAAGCGGATGATAACACCGTTCGACACTGAGGTTCTCATGAGTGAGTATCTGTGATATTAGACGTAGGTTATTTCAAACGTATCTGCAACTCTATGATATATTCATTCTCATCGTTGGTTTCGTAATCATCAATATGGCACATTTCAATAGGGTCACCAGCTAATTGTAGTTGGTGGCTCTTTGCGTATTCATAGAGTTTTGACAGCAGTTCCTTGGTCTTGGTAAGAGCGCCGCGGTAGGTCAGGGAGAGATATCTGCCCGATGGAAGGGTGTAATTGCATTCCGTTTTCTCAACATATGGAGCATAGAAGAATACGTTTTTGGTGCGGTAGTATTTTGACTTGGGATTGCTGCCGGGAATATCCAGTGTGTAGCAGTCGCAGGCTCCGATTGTGTCTATCTTGGTGTGGTGGCATTGCATGTATTTGACGACATAGTAAGATACGTAATCGTCCGGGAGATTATCATCCGTCACCATAACGCAGCCACGGTCAGGGAATTCTTTGATCAGAACTTTTTCAAATGTATCCTGTGAGGCCATGTTCCCGAGTGACGTGATGGTGTCAAGGCGGTTCTGGATGCTGTTCCTTGTGGTTCTGAGCTTGGCAATCTCAGAGTCGACCCTGTCTCTTATACACATCTC
>URJU01000136.1 GCA_900548315.1 uncultured Coprococcus sp.
TATCGTCGGCAGCGTCAGATGTGTATAAGAGACAGTTTTTATACTATCCTTCATAAACCCTCAAAATGCTTTTTGGGATATTATATGAAAATACACAAAAAAAGAGTACCGAATAAATTCGGTACTCTTAGAAATCAATTTAAAATCAAATATTTAATACTATGATTTATTTGTACTTACGCTTTCTAGCTGCCTCTGACTTCTTCTTACGCTTTACACTAGGCTTTTCGTAATGCTCTCTCTTACGAATCTCCTGCTGAATACCAGCCTTCGCACAATTTCTCTTGAATCTGCGAAGAGCGCTATCTAAGTTTTCGTTCTCTTTAACTATTACACTTGACATTCTCTCACCTGACCTCCCTCCAGTTGTAAATTATGCTACCAAATAACAACTGATTGGGTATTTTTAAGCACAAAATGTATTATATACATAAATCACCTAATCGTCAACAGAAAAATGACAAATTTATAAAATATCTGCGCAAAAATTATGAAAGCTGATTCTGAGTTTCTGTCACAGCCTGTGCAAGTGCTGCATCTATTCCATCAGGATTCTTACCGCCGGCCTGTGCCATGTTTGGACGACCACCACCGCCGCCGCCAACGAGACCAGCCACAGCCTTAATGATATTGCCTGCATGTGCTCCCTTTGCAACAGCTCCGTCAGTTGCCATTGCTATGAGATTTACTTTGCCATCCTTTGCTGATGCAAGAACCACAACGCTGTCGCCAAGCTTGTTCTTGAAATCATCACCAAGATTTCTGAGTGAGTTCATGTCAGTATCAGGAATAGCTGCTGTAAGTATTTTGATTCCGTCCTTGTCAATTGCATTTGAAAGAACATCTCCGGCAGCTTCCTTAGCCATCTTATCCTTAAGTTTCTTATTCTCGTTTGTAAGTTCCTTAACCTCTGCAAGAAGCTGTTCGATTCTTGCTGCCACGCCGTGGATATCTGTCTTGGCTGCCTTAGCTGCCTCCACAAGCTCAGATTCCATGTTTCTGTAATAATCAAGAGCCCCAACAGATGTGAGCGCCTCTATACGTCTCGTACCGGCTGCAACGCCCGTCTCTGAGACAATCTTAAACATTCCTATAGCTCCTGTGTTTGTTACATGTGTACCACCACAAAACTCCTTTGAGAAATCTCCAATTGATACAACACGTACCTTCTCGCCGTACTTCTCTCCAAAGAGCGCCATAGCTCCTGTCTTCTTTGCCTCATCAACCGTCATGATATCTGTGCAGACAGGTATGTCAAGCTGGATCTGCTCATTTACTATATCTTCAACCTTCTTGATCTCTTCTTTTGTCATGGCCTGGTCATGTGAGAAGTCAAATCTCAGTCTGCCCGGCTCAACAAGGGATCCAGCCTGCTCTACATGATCTCCGAGCACCATCTTGAGTGCCTTCTGGAGAAGATGTGTTGCTGAGTGGTTGTTACATATGAGTGCTCTATTTTCTGCATCAACTGTGAGTTCAGCCACATCACCAACATTCAACTCGCCTGACTCAACATAACCGATATGCGCTACCTTTCCGCCTACAACCTTGACAGTATCCTCAACAACAAATGTTCCATTTTCGGTCTTGATGATACCCTTATCACCTATCTGTCCACCCATTGTTGCGTAGAAAGGTGTCTCCGGAACTATAATAGTTGCCTGTGCTCCCTCTGATACTGTGTCAGCAAGAACAGACTTCTTATCTTTTCCCTCACCAAGCTCAGTTGTGATCGCTGATATCTCTGACTTATATGTCAGCTTATCATAGCCAACAAATTCTGATGTCATGTCAACAGGAAGCTGCTCATATACTGTTGCATCTGCACCCATATATGTCGTAGTTTGCCTTGCATTTCTCGCGGTCTCTTTCTGAATGTTCATACACTCAGTGAATCTTGCTTCATCTACCTCGATGCCTTCCTCCTCTATAATCTCCTTTGTGAGGTCAAGAGGGAAACCGTAGGTATCATACAGCTTGAATGCCTTGTCTCCTGAGAGAACCTTCTCGCCTGCAGCCTTTGTCTCTTCTATATATTCTTTGAGGATTGCAAGACCTGTATCAATAGTCTTGTTAAAGCTCTCCTCCTCTTTGTCTATCTTATTAAAAATATACTCTTTCTTCTCACCAAGCTCCGGATAAGCGTCCTCCGACACCTCGATAACTGTCTTTGCAAGCTCTGAGAGGAACTTGCCCTTAATCCCAAGAAGTCTGCCATGTCTTGCAGCACGTCTGAGGAGTCTTCTAAGGACATAACCACGACCCTCATTTGATGGAACGATACCATCAGATGTCATAAATGTAACTGAACGGATATGGTCAGTTATAAGTCTGATTGATACATCCTTCTCATGGTCTGTCTCGTATTCTACACCAGCCATCTCGCATACTCTGTCACGCAGAGCCTTGATAGTGTCTACGTCAAAAATAGAATCAACATCCTGAACTATGACAGCAAGTCTCTCAAGTCCCATACCTGTATCTATGTTCTTCTGCTCAAGCTCTGTGTAGTTGTTGTGGCCGTCATTATTGAACTGTGTAAATACATTGTTCCAAACCTCCATGTATCTGTCACAGTCACAGCCTACCGTACAACCAGGCTTACCGCATCCGTACTTCTCGCCTCTGTCATAATAAACCTCTGAACATGGACCACAAGGACCTGCTCCATGCTCCCAGAAATTGTCCTCCTTACCGAATCTGAATATTCGATCAGCATCAACACCAATCTCCTTATTCCAGATATCGAACGCCTCATCATCATCCTGATAAACTGAAGGATAAAGCCTGTTCTTGTCAAGTCCGACAACATCAGTAAGAAACTCCCATGTCCATGATATAGCCTCATGCTTGAAATAGTCACCAAATGAGAAGTTACCCAGCATCTCGAAAAATGTACCGTGACGTGCTGTCTTACCAACGTTCTCTATATCTCCTGTTCTTATACACTTCTGACAGGTTGTAACACGTCTTCTAGGTGGTACCTCCTGACCTGTAAAGTAAGGCTTAAGTGGTGCCATACCGGAATTGATCAGCAGTAAGCTGTTGTCATTGTGAGGAATAAGTGAAAAGCTCTTAAGTCTCAGATGACCCTTGCTCTCCATGAATTCCAGAAACATCTTTCTCAGTTCGTTCACGCCATAATTTTGCATTGTCTAATATCCTCCACTCTATCTTCTGTCAGCTAGTTCTTCCATAATATCTTTCCAGCTGATTTCTCTCTCTACCATCAATGCCATCAGATGATAAAGAAAGTCAGATATTTCATATTTTATGTCCTCTGAATCAGGATTTTTGGCAGCTATTACTATCTCCGTAGCTCCCTCACCAACCTTTTTCAAGATTTTATCAATACCTTTATCAAACAGATAATTTGTATATGAACCATCCTCCGGTTCTTCCTTCCTGTTTCTTATGGCATTGTATACCTCCTCAAATACCTTCAGAGGATTTGTATCATTGTACTCCTTTTTTACCAGATCTGTAAAGAAACAAGTACGGCTGCCTGTATGACACGCAGCACCTATTTGGGAAACCTTTGCCAGTATCGTGTCCTTGTCACAGTCGATAGTAAGTGACTTGACGAACTGATAATGTCCCGATGTGTCTCCCTTCGTCCACAGCTCATTCCTGCTGCGGCTCCAATAAGTCATCCGACCGGTTCTTATAGTCATTTCATAGGACTCTTTATTCATATATGCAACCATTAGCACCTCGCCAGTCTTATAATGCTGGGCAACACATGGAATAAGCCCGTCTGAATTAAGTTTAAACTCGTCAAAAGGCATTGACGATTCAAACAGATCCACATCTACATTTGAAGCACGACAATCCTGTTTTATCTCCATTATATCCATCTTCTGAAGATTGTACAAGGAAATCGACTCTGCATTAGTTTCTGTAAGCATCTCCGCAATAGCCTCACCGTTTGTAGAATATGTTGAAACTATCACAGGAAGTGCAACATTATCCCTTATAGCCTTAACTATATCCATGTAGTCAGGTACCATGTTGTTGTGCAACAGAAGAAGTTCTCCCGCTCCAAGTGACTTAAGCTTTCTAGCATATTCGACCGGTTCCTCACATTCGCTCAGGTCTATTGTACATATGATTCTCTCCGAACCAAATCTGTCTGCAGCCTCCGTTACAAGGTCAGGATCATTTAGAGCAGCTGACTTCATACAAACCTTTGATGCACCGGCATATAAAAGTCTTTTTACATCATCCAGTCTTCTTACTCCGCCGCACGCTATCAGCGGTATATCAACACTGTCACAGATCTGTTTTATAACTGTCAAATTCGGCTCTCTGCCTTCTCTGGTCGCTTTACTGTCGAAATAAGCTATCTCGTCAGCTCCAGCATCATTGTAATACTTCGCCATATCCAAAGCGTTGTTTAAGTCGAGACATGGAATTATCTTTTTGTAGATCAAATCATTACTCATCCTGAGTCTGCACCTCCTTAAAGGGTACCTTTTGTGGAAAGAACCCTTCCATTCAATCTTCTATCGTAGGTTGTCGCCTCATCAAGAGCCTTTGCAAATGCCTTGAAAGCAGCCTCTATGATGTGGTGATCGTTCTCACCTGAGAACTGTTTTATGTTGAGATTCATCTCCGCAGCGTATGAAACTGCATAGAAAAACTCCTTGACCATCTGTGTGTCAAAATATCCGACTCTCTCTGTTGTGAGGTTCAGGTCATAGACAAGGTATGGTCTTCCAGACAAGTCAATGGCACACATGACAAGAGTCTCATCCATAGGAAGGAAGAAATTGCCAAATCTCTTTATCGCTTTTTTTTCACCAATAGCCTCCTTGATAGCCTTTCCCAACACGATTCCCACGTCCTCTATAGTATGATGGCAATCTACATATAAATCTCCTTTGACCGTTACATTGAGATCAAAAAAACCATGCTTAGCAAAGCTGGTGAGCATATGATCAAAGAATCCTATGCCTGTATCAATCTTAGACTGTCCTTTTCCATCTATATTTAATTCAAGGGTTATGTCTGTCTCATTGGTTTTTCGTGCAATTTTAGCGATCCTTGCCGTCTTTTCTGCCATATCCCTGTCTCCTTCCCATATTCTATATCATAATGTATTATTTTTCAAATCTAACAGCTATTGAGTTGGCATGCGCTGTGAGCTGCTCCGCCTTAGCAAAAGCCTCAATATCTGTGTGAACCTCTTCAAGTGCCTCTCTTGAATAGTAGATTATACTTGACTTCTTGATAAAATCATCAACTGAGAGTGGCGAGAAGAACTTCGCAGTTCCATTTGTAGGAAGCACATGATTAGGACCCGCAAAGTAATCTCCAAGGGGTTCAGATGAATACTCACCGATAAATATTGCACCTGCGTTCTTTATTCTTGTCATGACATCAAACGGATTGGTCGTCACAATCTCAAGGTGCTCTGATGCAATGTCGTTTACTGCATCTATTGCGTCACTGAGATTGTCGGCTAATAGAATATAACCGTAGCTGTCTATAGACTTTCTCATGATCTCTTTTCTTGAAAGCTCCTCAATAAACTTGTCCACCTGAACTGAAACCTTTTCTGCAAGATCCGCAGATGTTGTAACAAGGATAGCGGATGCCATCTCATCATGCTCAGCCTGTGAGAGCAGGTCTGCAGCAACATATCTTGGATTGGCTGTCTCATCCGCAAGAACCATTACCTCAGATGGTCCTGCTATTGAATCGATGCTTACATGTCCGTAGACGGCACGCTTTGCAAGCGCAACGAATATGTTTCCAGGACCAACTATCTTGTCGACCTTTGGAATTGACTCTGTTCCATATGCAAGTGCTGCTATAGCCTGCGCACCACCTGCTTTATATATCTCATCTACACCAGCCTCTTTTGCAGCAACGAGTGTTGTCGCATACACCTCGCCCTCTGCGTTACAAGGTGTTGTCATGACGATCTTCTCAACTCCTGCAACCTTAGCAGGCATTACATTCATAAGAACTGAAGAAGGATATACAGCTTTTCCGCCAGGTACATACACACCGACCGATGCCAGTGCTGTGACCTTCTGTCCGAGAAGTGTTCCATTTGGCTTTGAGTCAAACCAGCTGTACTGTTTCTGTTTCTCGTGATATTCCCAGATATTCTTCTTTGCCTTTCTTATAACATCAAGCAGCTCAGAGCTTACCTGTGTGTAAGCGTAATCTATCTCCTCCTGCGTAACCTTAACATTTGTTTCATTTATATTTGCCTTGTCAAATTTCTTTGTGTATGAAAAGAGTGCTGCATCGCCGTTGTCCCTGACATCGTCCACTATGCCCTGCTTGTCTCTTATACACATCTG
>URJU01000137.1 GCA_900548315.1 uncultured Coprococcus sp.
GTCCTGTCTCTGCAACTCTCATTCTGGCTCCAGGTGGTTCATTCATCTGTCCAAACACCAGGGCGGTCTTGTCTATAACGCCTGACTCGCTCATCTCTGTCCACAGATCATTTCCCTCTCTTGAACGCTCTCCAACTCCGGTAAATATGGAATATCCACCATGTACGGATGCTATGTTCTGTATAAGCTCCTGAATAAGAACTGTCTTACCAACTCCGGCACCGCCGAACAGACCGATCTTACCACCCTTTGAGTAAGGTGCAAGAAGATCTATAACCTTGATACCTGTCTCAAGTATCTCGATGACCGGGCTCTGATTCTCGAATGTTGGCGGCTCTCTGTGGATTACCCAGTGTTCTGTATCTGAGAGATCCTCCTTGCCATCTATTGTCTCACCAAGCACATTGAACAGACGTCCAAGTGTCTGATTTCCTACAGGAACCTTTATTCCAGATCCGGTTGCAACGACTTCCATATCTCTCGAAAGCCCCTCACTGGCAGACAACATGATACATCTTACTGTATTGTTGCCTACATGCTGTGCTACTTCCATAACACACTTTTTCCCATGATTATCTACTTCAAGAGCATCCTTGATGTATGGCAGATCGTTGTCTGGAAATTCTACGTCTACGACAGGTCCCATGACCTGTACTATCTTACCATTTTTCAAAACATCAGACCTCCTTATGATTAGTTTCTATCTCTTTGAGCACGGGCACCGCCGGCGATCTCGGTGATCTCCTGGGTTATGGCTGCCTGCCTTGCTCTGTTATATTTTATATTCAGATCATCCAACATATCCTTGGCACTCTTGGTGGCTGAATCCATCGCCATCATTCGGCTGTTCTGCTCACTACAGAAGGACTCTACCAGAGCTCCGTATATATATCCCATGACACAGTTTGGCACGATTCGGTCAAGCACCGCCTTTGGTGAAGGCTCCATGGTGATCTCCTCATGGAACACATCCGCAGGAACGCCCGCGAAGTCAGTCCTCTTCATAGGGAGGAGCTGTATCATCTGTGGCTCCACGACCACACTGCTCTTCATGTTGGTATATATGATGTATACCTCGTCTATATCACCGTTCTCATAGTTCTCAAGCATCTTGTCCGCTATGACTCTGGCTCTGTGAAGACTTGGATTCTGAGCTGTATACTGAAAATGTATATCTATAGGCACTCCCTTCTTGGCGAAATAGTGCCTTCCCACCTGGCCGACTACATACAGCTCACTGTTAGGATGGGCTGCAAGCTCCTGCTCGGCGATCTTGATCACGTTATGATTGTAAGCTCCTGCCATACCTTTATCGGCAGTGATCACAAGATAGCCACGTCTTCTGTCCTCTTCCTTGATGTCCTCTCTGCTGTCGAAGTACAAATGCTCCATCTCTGGAACATGTCTGAGCATTCTGGCAAGAGCAACCTGAAGTGTATAGAAATAAGGCTCCGTGTTCTCAAGATCTGTCCTCGCCTTTTTCAGCTTGGAAGATGAGATCATATACATTGCATTGGTGATCTTCTGAGTATCCTTGATACTCTTTATTCTATTCTGGATTTCTTTGGTATTTGCCAATCAAATCACCTCTCAACGAATCTTCTGATTTCTACCGGAGTCTATCTCTCGATAAACTCCTTAGCAGCTGCAACGATTTTTTCTTTCAGTTCATCAGTGAGCTGCTGCTTTTCCTCGATCTCATCCACGATATCCTTGTGGGCACTATGGAAGTATTCGAGCATCTCGGTTTTCTTCTTCTTGACCTCCGATACATCGACAGGAAGGAATACCTTATTGGTAGCCGCAACGAGGATGATGACCTCCTCCGCCATGGACAGCGGATTGCAAAGTGGCTGCTTAAGCAGCTCCATAAGTCCCTTGCCGTACTGCAGCTGTTCCTTAGTGTTCTCGTCCAGATCTGAACTGAACTGCGTGAATACCTCCATTTCTCTGTACTGTGCCAAATCGATACGTATACTTCCTGCAGCCTTCTTCATAGCCTTTGTCTGTGCAGCACCACCGACTCGTGATACTGACAATCCGACATTGACCGCAGGTCTCATACCTGAGAAGAACAGATCGCTTTCGAGGAATATCTGTCCATCCGTGATAGATATAACATTTGTAGGTATATAAGCAGATACATCACCTGCCTGTGTCTCGATAATAGGAAGTGCTGTTATGGAACCTCCTCCCAGCTCATCCTTAAGCTTGCTTGATCTCTCAAGAAGTCTTGAATGGAGATAGAAAACATCTCCAGGGTATGCCTCACGTCCTGGTGAACGTCCGAGGAGCAATGACAATGTTCTGTAAGCAACAGCGTGCTTGGACAGATCGTCGTACACGATCAGCACATCCTTGCCCTTATGCATGAAGTACTCCGCGATAGCTGTACCTGAATAAGGTGCAATATACTGAAGTGGTGCTGAATCACTTGCTGTCGATGCAACGACTATCGTGTAGTCCATCGCATCGTATTTGTTCAGGTTATTTACAACCTTGGCTATGGTTGAAGCCTTCTGGCCTATAGCCACATATACACAGATGACATCCTTACCCTTCTGATTCAGAATGGTATCTATCGCTATGGATGTCTTACCTGTCTGTCTGTCTCCTATGATCAGCTCTCTCTGTCCTCTACCTATCGGGAACATGGCATCTATTGAGAGGATTCCTGTCTGAAGCGGCTGGTTGACCGACTTACGATCAACTATGCTTGGAGCCGGATTCTCTATTGGACGATAATCCGTTGACTCTATGCTGCCCTTTCCATCTATAGGTGCTCCAAGGGCATCAACTATACGTCCGATAAATGCATCGCCTACAGGGATTCCTGCACGCTTACCTGTTCTGCTGACCTTTGTTCCTTCTTTGATTCCTGTATCACGACCGAACAGAATACATCCTATCTCTGTTCTTCTGATATCCTGAACCATACCTTTGACACCATTCTCAAAGACAACTATCTCGCCGTACATGGCATTGTCTATACCGTATACGGTTACTATTCCATCACCCACATAGATGACCTTACCGACTTCTTTGTCCCTGGAGTCAAAATCATAATTCTCTATCTCTTCTTTGAGTATAGAAATAATATCCTCTGAACTAATTGAACTCAATTTATCACCTCATAACCAGTTTCTGTCTAAGGGATTTGTACCTGCCCAGAATGCTTCTGTCGTACTCGCGGTCTCCCGTTCTTATGACAAATCCACCTATCAATTCTTTTTTCTCCACCATAGAAAGCTGTACCGCCTTGCTTCCGTACTCTTTCATAAGGAAGTTCTCGATACCAGCCTTCTGCTTATCAGTTGGCGGTGTGACATAATAGAGAGTTGCCGAAAGGATATCCTGCTGCTCTCTGGCATACTTCTCATACTCGTCAAATATGTCATGTATCATGTCAAATCCATCGTTGTCGCACAGGGTCTTCATGAAATTTACCAGATCCTTATTGCCAAATCTGTCAAATACCCTGTCAACGACCTTGCGCTTGTCTGCGTGGCTGACCACCGGATCTGCCAGTGCATATACCAGCTCCGGACTGCCATCCACAAGCGCCTTTATCTCCTCCACCATGTCCTGACTGATTCCAAGCTGATAGAGGACAATTCCGTAATTAATTGCCTTCTGTGTCACTTGAATCACCTACTTCATTCAAAAACTCGTCATACATGGCCGAACCTGCTGATGCCGCATCACCTTCACCGCCCACGATCTTACCGGCTGCTGCCATTGCAAGCTCTGCGATCTGCGACTGCATATCAGCAAGTGCCTTGTTCTGCTTGATCTCTATGGTTTTCTCCGCATCCTTTATCATCTTGACTGACTTTGCATCAGCCTGATCTATGATACGGCTGTACTCATTCTGGGCCTCCACACGGGATTTCTCTCTGAGATCCCTGCACTCAGCATCAACCCCTGCAAGGGTATCCTCATACTGAGCCTTGAGTTTCATTGCTTCAGCCTTCTGATTGTTGGCATCTGATATGGAGCCAGCAATCATCTCTTCTCTCTTCTTGATGACATCGTTGATCGGTCCTATCAAGAACTTCTTCAAAAGAAGAAACAGAACTATTAAGTTGATAATGGTGAATGCTATTGTAGAAAATTCTATATCAATCATATAGCCACTCCTATCTTTCTGTTTCTGTTATCCGCATATACAGATGAATCTGCATCTCTTCTGCAACTCCAGATTTCTATTAGATATTTCTATTAAAATATCCACCTGACCTAAAATCTGATTATTTAAGAAGAATGATTGCAAGAAGTCCGATAACGAAACCGTAGATAGCTGTTGCCTCTGCAAGGGCACAACCGATGATAAGAAGCTTTGTGATCTTTCCGTCTGCCTCTGGCTGTCTTGCTACAGCCTCAACTGCCTTTGATGTTGCAAGGCCGATTCCAAGTCCTGCTCCAAGTCCTACTAATGCTGCTATACCTGCTCCAATTGCTAATAATCCGTTCATATCATTTTCTCCTTCTTATTTTCATTTTAAATTTCAAATAATCTTTACTCCATCGCTTCCTGCATGTAAAGCGTAGTCAGGAAAGTAAATACAAATGCCTGCAAGAATCCATCAAAGAAATCAAAATACAGGCTGAGTGGGATAGGGACAATAAGTGGAACTACTGCCTCTATCAGTTTCATGATGACGAATGCTCCGAGAACATTACCGAAAAGTCGCATACACAGCGACAGCGGCTTGATGACAAGCTCAAGTACATTAAGCGGTGCAACTATTGCTACCGGCTCTGCAAAACTCTTGACCCAGCCTTTTGTCCCCTTTCCTCGTATTCCTGCCACCTGTACGAGTATGATACTCATGATGGCCAGTGAGGCTGTCACATTCAGATCCTTTGTCGGTGGTTTAAAGCCAAATACACCCATGATGTTGGCCATGCCGATGTACAGAATAACCGTTATCAGATACGGAACATACTTCATGCCCGCCTCTCCGATAACACCTTTGAACAGGTTGTTAAAAGTAGTTATTATGGTCTCCAGCACAAGCTGTTTCTTACCCGGATTCTCAACTTTGAGATTCCTTACAAGGATAATCGACAACAGCACAAGCACTGCCATAATGATCCATGTTACCACCACAGATTCTGTTACCGGTATTCCACCAAATATTGGTATTGTAAATACTGTTTTGCATTGGAGTTCATTGGATAACTCTTCTGCCAGATCCGTAAGACATCACTTCCTTTCGCACTGTTTATTATATGTCATAATGCCATTATCCATTTATTATGGAAACAGCATTCCTGGCATCTGCCTCAGTCAACCCCACAAGTACATTCTCCGTATTGATCCAGTGAGAATCAAGACCATAAGTCTCCCAGTCCATATCCATGTCATCCAATATGACATATCCCTCCACGGAATTGGCGGTCACGTACTCCTTAACCGCACATGCTCTGGTATAAGTTCCATACTTGTTTCTAAGTTCATCCCCTGAAGGAGTTGCCCCATAAACTTCCAATCCAGCATCAGCAAGTCTGCCTATCAGTTCTCTTACATGTGCTTTACTGACTTCCTTATCAATCACCTGTTTTCTCCAGTCACTGGTCATAACCAGCTTAGCCTGTGTGGCATCAACTATCATTTTTAGATTCGCCACATTCTTTGGATTGATAAACTCCCCTTGTTTATCACACAGGAATTTTTCTGAATTCAGTACGCCGTCTACATCAAAAAATACTACATCCATACGGTCATACTCCCCTATTTTTTATTTGCGAGTTTTCTCGCTCCTTGCTTGCGTATTTTATCACCATTCAAAACAAATTTAAAGTCATTTATTTGCCCTTATAGTCATATTTTAATCATTTTTTATATTTGCATTGTTTTTCATAACAAAAACAGTTTTTTGTCACAGTTTTCTCAAGAAACCCGCATAAAACCTAGCGTATCGCCAGTTTATACTTTTTTAATAATTTTAACATTTGTTTTATATTTTAATTTTCTCCACGCTCAGGCTGTCACTTGTGCCTGAGCAAAAGTGACAGCCGTCCTCTGCCCACGAAAAAAGACTATCTTCATATCGACGCCCAACGCTCGGTATGTGATAGCCTTGTTCCCTCTGCCGAAATCCGTCACCCCCATTGTGACAGATCGTTGTAGAAAATGACCCCCTTGTCATCTCTCGATGTAACAGATACCTTTATTATACCTATTTGAAAAACAAATGGAAGAGATGTTTCTACACCATTGCGCATCCTCAGTATGCTGTCTCTTATACACATCTCCGAGCCCACGAGACGC
>URJU01000138.1 GCA_900548315.1 uncultured Coprococcus sp.
TAATTGTAGTGAGGCACCTGAACATTATTGAAGATGATAACATTCTTAAGCTCTGTTGAATTGCCTATCACGCAGTTCTCTCCGACCAGAACGCTGCCCCTGATAAAGGCTCCAGGTCTCACCTCTGTGCCTGCACCTATGATAGTTGGTGCAAGTATTGTTGCTGTTCCATACACCTTGCAGCTCTTGTGTATCCACACATTCTCACTTACCTCATTGAACTCATTTTTATCAAGAGTCTTTCCAAGTTTTAAGACAAACTCCTTTATGAGGGGGAGCGCCTCCCATGGATATGTGAGTCCCTCGAGCAATGATCCTGCCATGGTCTGATCAAGTGAATAAAGCTCTTTTATTGTTACTGATGTCTGAATATCTTCCATTGTTCCTATTCTCCTTTTTAACTCTGTTTCGTATTTGCGTTTTTCTTTGCATCTGTTGGTTTTTTAGCCTGAGTTCCGCCGCTTTTTGCGTAATACACTTTCGTTTTGTCAAACACTCCCGTTATTCCGCCCTGATTCTGTATCTGTTTCACTCGGTTGGTATACTGTGTCACATAAGTGGTCATCTTCTGTGTATATTCTTCCTTCGAAATCTGTCCTTCCGCCACTCCCTCAAGTCCTTTTTCCCAGCTCGCAGTGAGATCTGCACGAAGCAATCCATTTATAGAATAATATACTATATCGTAGATGATCTCCCCCAGAAATGTCGGTGTGACTATCTGAGTCTTTTTGTTCAGTGATATGTATTTATTATTCTCAAGTTTCGTGATTATTCCATCCCTTGTGGCACTTGTTCCGATGCCTGCACCCTTTATCTGCTCTCGGAGATCCTCGTCCTCTATGAACTGTCCTGCGTTCTCCATTGTCAGGATTAGGGATCCTGAGTTATATCTCTTCGGTGGGGATGTCTCACCTTCCTTAATCTCTATATTCTGTACATTCAGTGTATCGCCCTTTTTGATCTTTGCCAGTCTGTCTATAAACTCCTGACTGTACTTCGGCTCGTCCTTCTTCTTGGAAAAACTGTTGGCAGCTACCTTGAGATAACCCTCACTTATAAGGTATTTGAAATTCGCAAACAGCTTTTCACCGTTCTTTGTAATGGTCATAGCTACCTTCTGAAATTCTGCCGCCGGATAGAATATGCTCAGGAATCTTCTGCAAATGATCTCATAAACCTTGAGCGCCGTCGGTGCCAGGCTCTTAAGAGCGCCAAATCCCTGTCCTGTGGGAATGATCGCATAATGGTCGGTGATCTGTTTGTCATTGACATATTTGGTCTTGGCTATTCCTTTGTATGTGCCGCTCTCCATCGCTCCCTGTGCAAATGCCGCCACCGGCTGAAAATTCTTCAGTCCTGAGATGTTTCTTCCAATCTCCTTCGCAACCGCCGTGGAGAGAACCCTGGCATCTGTTCTCGGGTACGTCACAAGCTTTTTCTCATAAAGCTCCTGGACTATCTTCAACGTATCCGATGGGCTTATCTTGAAAAGAGCAGAACAGTCATTTTGCAGTTCGGCAAGATTATACAGCATAGGGGGCTGTTTCTTCTCCTTCTTTCTCTCGATTGATTCCACCACAGCCTCCGGTGCCCCTTCATTGAGTTCTCCAAGAAACCTTTCTGCATCTGCTCGTTCCTTGAATCCATTCTCCTTGTAGAGCAGAGGCGACTCATAATACTTCGTGTCCTTAACAGCTTTCCACTCAGCGTCAAATGTCTGTCCTTCCTCACCTACGCTTGCCACAAGTCTGTAAAATGGGGTCTTCACAAACTCCCTTATCTCACGCTCTCTCTTCACTATGATACCGAGCACACACGTCATAACTCGTCCAACAGCTATCACACATCTGTCCATGCCAAGATATCGCTGGACAACATTGGAAAATTTGAGTGAAAGAGCTCTGGAAAAATTGATACCCATGAGGTAGTCCTCCTGAGCCCTCAAATATGCTGCATCACTTAAGCTGTCATACTCAGAAAGAGGTTTTGCCTCTCTGATTCCTCGAAGGATCTCCTCCTCGGTCTGAGAATCTATCCAGACCCTTCTCTTTTCCTTACCGCTCACCTGTGCCATGGAATCTACGAGTCTGTATATGTATTCTCCCTCTCTTCCCGAATCCGTGGCAACATAGATGCAGCCCACATCGTCACGGTTGAGCAGTCCTGCAACTATGTTGAACTGTTTCTTTGTATTCGGAAGTATCTCATACTTGTATTCAGTTGGAATAAAAGGAATCGTCGCAAGATCCCACTTCTTCAAAGCTGGATCATACACGTCCGGATAACTCATGGTGATAAGATGTCCCACGCACCAGGTCACAACCGCCGTGTCAGACTCCAGATAACCATTTCCAGCATTTCCCTTAACCCCCAGCACATCGGCAAACTGCCTTGCAACGCTGGGTTTCTCTGCTATATATAAATTCTTCAAAATCTACTCCTGTTTCGGGGGCAATCGCCTTAAAATACATCACAACACATCACATTATAATAACAGAATTTGAAGGAAGGGGCAAGTGGGGACGGAGGTGCCTGACCCCTCCACTCACTCATTGCGCGTTATTCCAGAATTGCTCCACACTTCGTGCTCCCGCAATTCTGCGCGGCATTCACACTCCGGCCTATCGGCCTTCGTGTTCATGTCGCGTCATCCCGTCAAATGCGCTACATGCCGCGAGCAAGCTCTCGCATGTGCGCGCTTGACGGGATTTTAACGCGCAAAAGCACCCCGCCTGCGACATGCGCAGACAGGATGCCTCCAAGCAATTTATATGCAATTATGAAGGATTTAACAAACTTAAAGGTTTTACTGCTCGAATAACAACTGCTCGTATGTTGGGAATGGCCAAGCTGTCTTTGGAAGTTCCTTCTCAAGTTCATCAGCAGGCTTTCTCACTGTGTCAAATGCTGCAAATACTGTGTTGTGGAAGTACTTAGCCCAAGCCTCTGTATCTCCCTCATAATCTGCTGCCTTTGCAACCAGCTCCTCAAGGGCTACTGTAGCGCTCTTGAGCTCTGTGAGTTTCTCTGAGATGGTGTTCAGAAGTGATACCTGAACTGTAGGATCGATTCCAAGAGCCTTGATCTCAGCAGCACCCTTTGCAAGCTCTGCCTGATATTCCATAACTGCAGGGATGATCTCCTCATTGGACATCTCGATCATTGTGAGTGCCTCGATGTTGATCTTCTTTGCGTAGTTCTCAAGCATTACATCAGCTCTCGCCTCAAGCTCTGCCTTATCCATAACTCCAAGGTTCTCGAATATCTTAACGCTCTTATCTGCTGCAAGATAAGGAACAGCATCAACCATGCACTTGATATTTGAAAGACCACGCTTTGCTGCCTCCTCAACCCACTCGTCTGAGTAACCGTTGCCATTGAAGATGATTCTCTGGTGTGCTGTGAGTTCTCTTCTGATGAGTGCCTTGCAGGCTGTCTCGAAATCGTCAGCGCCCTCAAGCTCATCTGTCATCTTCTTGATCTGATCTGCAACTATTGTATTTAATACCATCATTGGAAATGCGATGGACTGTGTTGAACCAACCATTCTGAACTCAAACTTGTTGCCTGTAAATGCAAATGGTGATGTTCTGTTTCTATCTGTGGCATCCATCGTAAATGTAGGAAGTGTTGATGCACCTGATACATATGTCTTGCCCTTTGGTGACTCTGTAGCCTCACCCTTCTCGATGATCTGCTCAACGATCGACTGGAGCTGCTCTCCAAGGAATGCTGAGATGATTGCTGGAGGTGCCTCATTTGCGCCAAGTCTGTGATCGTTTCCTGCTGATGATGCTGAAAGTCTCAGGAGCTCAGCGTTGTTGTCTACGGCTGCCAGAACTGCTGCAAGGAAGAACTGGAACTGGAGATTTGTCTCAGGATGCTTGCCTGGATCGATAAGGTTCTCACCCTCGTCTGTTGAGATCGACCAGTTGTTGTGCTTACCTGAACCATTTACACCGGCAAATGGTTTCTCATGAAGTACACACTCAAGGTCATGCTTTGCAGCGATCTTCTTCATGGTTGCCATAACCAGATGGTTCTGATCTGTAGCGATGTTGGTTGTTGAGAAGATTGGAGCAAGCTCATGCTGTGCAGGAGCAACCTCGTTGTGCTGTGTCTTTGCAAGGATGCCGTACTTCCACAGCTCCTCGTTCAGCTCTGTCATGTATGATGCGATCTTATCCTTGATCGCTGCGAAATACTGATCGTCAAGCTCCTGTCCCTTCGGAGGCATTGCTCCGAAAAGTGTACGTCCGCAGAGCTTAAGATCTGTTCTCTTTGCAAATTTCTTTTTGTCGATCAGGAAGTATTCCTGCTCAGGACCAACTGATGAAGTAACTTTCTTGGCTGTTGTGTTGCCGAACATTGCAAGAGCCTTGAGAGCCTCCTTGCTGATGGCATCCATTGAACGGAGAAGAGGTGTCTTGTAATCAAGTGACTCTCCTGTGTATGATGTGAATGCTGCCGGGATGCAGAGGATGCATGTTCCCTCATCTGTTGTCTTTACAAATGCCGGTGATGTACAATCCCATGCTGTATATCCTCTTGCAGCACATGTCTCACGAAGACCGCCTGAAGGGAATGATGATGCATCCGGCTCTGACTTGATGAGCTCCTTGCCTGTGAACTGAAGGATAACGCCTCCATCACCGACTGTGCTTACAAATGAGTCGTGCTTTTCTGCTGTTGTCTCTGTAAGTGGCTGGAACCAATGTGTATAATGTGTTGCACCAAGCTCCATTGCCCATTCCTTCATGGCAGCTGCAACTGAGTCTGCGATTGATGTATCAAGAGGCTCTCCCTTTTCAATAGTCGCCTTGAGTGACTTGTAAACTGCTTTTGGAAGTCTCTCTCTCATGACCTGATCTGAGAATACGTGTGAGCCAAATACGGCTGAAATTTTGTTCATCATAATTACTACTCCTTTTCCTGATTAAAATGAATCCTTAACATATCCTCAAAAAAAGAGAAAGGTGTCCTCCTTCTTGAGAACACCTTTGTCCATTTCGTATCATCTAATTGTTGACTATAAAATACTCTATATTCTTTCAAAAATCAACCCCTAATTTTAAAAAATTATAAATAAGGTTTCAAATACTCCACCAATTCATAAACCTTTGTTCCTGATGAGTAAATAACACGTTATATATCAAATATAAACCACTCTATCCTCCTCCACACAGTAGCACGCCAACTTTCCGCCTCTATTCCTCTCTCCATTTCCACAGTCGAGATCCATATAGTAAGGGGTCACATAAGCGTTATAGGAATGATCTTCATTAAGTCTGTTCGTTGTCACATGTCCGCAGAACACATACCTGTCAAAAGCCTTCTTGTCTGCAAATGGAACATTGTGGATATCAGGCGAGATTAGGAATCTGTATTCATCTTTTTTTACGGCATTTGTTATGGACTCTGTGATATTGATCGTCCTGTCAGCATTCCTTATATATGAACCACAATGAATACCCGAATGGGTTACAACACAATCTCCGTACTTTGGCGACTTGATCTCGGTGTAATGTGGCAGATGTGCAAGATACCCATGCAACTTCATCTGATCATCCACATTGAGCTTTTTGATATCTCTGACTGTTCCACCACCGCCGAATATGATCCACTGACGCTCTGATATACTTCCATCTATGTACTTCTGGGCAAACAGCTCATGGTTACCCTTTATGAGCTGCAGGGAACCATCCACAAGATAGTCTGACATAAACTCAAGGAGAGGGATTCCCTCATCGTTCCAGTCGAATATGTCTCCCATGACTATCATGTGGTCCCTGACCTGATCAAAACTTATCTTTTTCAACATTTTCTTGAATGATGTGACATCTCCGTGGATGTCGGATATGAGATATAACATTTATACATCCTTTGACAATCTTTCTATCGCTCAGTTTTATATATTTGCATTGACTTTTTCATTGTGACTGCCATCTTCTACAAAAAACATTCTAAATCCCAATATCATAACCGGAACCACCTCGTTCATATGCAGCAAAAGCGTCACTGCCGGCTTGATAAATCCCATTTCAGCCAATATAGCATATATGATCAGAAATGCTTCTATCATATATCTGTCTCTTATACACATCTCCGAGCCCACGAGACGCGTAGTAATCTC
>URJU01000139.1 GCA_900548315.1 uncultured Coprococcus sp.
ACCATATACAATCATATATGTACCTTCTATAACGGTAGGTCTCCGTCTCCCCTACTTGATTCTCAACTCTTTCGGTTCGCCCTCACAAGTCCATTCACCTGCACTCCCATCGCTGCAATCACACCACCTGCAACTCTCTGAACATGTTATATGCCGCTACTCCTCTTGATCAACGGTTTATCTTATATCTGTAATCATAATGCGCTTTCCTAGTAAATTTGTCAAGATTAAATTTTCAAGTTTCTGTCATATTTTCACCTGTTTTTTACTGTTTACCGCATATTTACTGGACTTTTTCCACCTACCATTTATTTTATACTTTCTTTATTATTTCCTAATTGACTACTTTACCCAACTGAAATATCCTAGGGGACGGAGGGGGCAGGTACCTCCGTCCCCACGAAGAAAGGCAGAGGGGGTCAGGCACCTCCGTCCCCATGATGAACGGTAAAGTTTTCAGCAGATTTTATAAAGTTATCAACATTAAGGAGCAGTTATGAACACAAGTACAACTTCCTCAAATTCCGAAGAGAGGATGGGCACGGCACCGATATTTAAACTTATGCTCTCCATGGGCATTCCAACATTTGTGGCGCAGCTCATCAATCTCTTATACAACATAGTGGACAGAATATATATAGGACATATTCCCGAGGTTGGTGCAGCGTCACTCACTGGAATCGGACTGTGTCTCCCGATCATCACCCTTGTGAGCGCATTCAGCGTGTTTGTAGGAGCGGGTGGAGCACCTCTGGCATCCATCGCTCTCGGCAAAGGCGACAGGGACAAGGCACAGCGCATCATGTCAAATGGCGTAACTCTGCTTATCATATTTACAATCATAGTTATGGCTATCATCTACACTCTGAAGAAACCTCTTCTATATTTCTTCGGAGCAAGTGACGCAACTTATCCACATGCCGATGATTACCTGAGCATATACCTTATAGGCACGATATTCGTCATGATCACCACCGGACTGAACACATTTATCACTGCCCAAGGACAGTCAAAGACCGCCATGGCATCGGTTCTCATAGGCGCAATATTCAACATAATTCTCGATCCGATATTCATATTTGCACTGAACCTTGGTATCAAGGGTGCTGCCATAGCAACCGTCATATCACAGGCGATAAGTGCAGCATGGGTAGTAAGATTTCTGACATCAGACAAGGCGAGTCTTCGCATATCAACGCAGATGATGCGTCCACAGGGCAAACTGATCCTGTCCATCGCAGCCCTCGGCGTATCACCGTTTATCATGCAAGTCACAGAAAGCCTTATAACCATCGTATTCACTCATGGTCTCCAGAAATATGGAAATGACCTGTACGTGGGATCATTTACCATACTCCAGAGTATCATGCAGATTATATTTATCCCGATGAGCGGATTCTCACAGGGAGTCCAGCCCATCATCAGCTACAACTACGGTAAAGGCAATGTATCCAGAGTTAAAAAGACATGTACCATACTGATAACTATGTCCATTATTGTTTCATTTGTCCTAGCTGGAGCAGCATTCCTGTTCCCGTCCGTGGCTGCCGGAATATTTACATCAGATGAGGCTCTCAAGGCGCTCTGCGCAAAGGTTCTCCCTATATACATATTCGGAATGATGTTTTTCGGTATACAGAACGGATGTCAGCAGTCCTTCATCTCCATGGGACAGGCAGGCAAATCACTTATATTTGCACTGCTAAGAAAGGTCATACTGATAATCCCGCTAGCTATCATCCTTCCATACTGCACCCACTCGGTCATGAGCATTTACTACGCCGAACCTATCAGCGACATAATATCCGCGTTCTCATGCGGAGCGACATTCCTGCTGACATTTAAGTCTATGATGATGGGCGCAGGGAAGAAGTAGTTATATCTTCGTCCTTCACCCAACCGAGCTTTATCACCACCATATTGATAAGCGGACAGAGAATTTATTCCGTATCTCTTGCGACTGACGCGTTACTTCAATCTCTCGAGTATAGCCAGCGTATACTTCCATGTTCTCTGCACACTTGCAACATCCATAGACTCCCTGCTAGTATGTATGTTTTTCATATCAGGGCCAAATGATACACAATCTAATCCCGGCATTTTTCCAGCAAAAAGCCCACATTCCACACCGGCATGAAGAGCCTGGATAACAGGTTTCCTTCCATACTGTTTCTCAAATACATCAACCATAATATTGCGAAGTGGCGAATCATGCCTGTACTCCCATGCCGGATAATCACCCTGTACTTCAATACTTCCGCCAGCAAAATCAGCCACGCATCTGAGTTGATCTATCAAATACTCTTTTTCTGACTGAACACTGCTGCGGACTGAAAAACTTGCAGTGACCTCATTTTCAGAGGTTTTCAATATTCCAAGATTCAGAGATGTCTGTACAAGACTAGCTATATCATTACTCATCCTCTGAATGCCATTTGGCATGATCATGAGACTTTCAATAACTTTGTTTCCGGATTTTTTCGTCATAACTCTGTCAAATATACTTTTATTTTCTTCATAGATATCATTTTGTCTATCCTGAATCAAAGTCTTTATAGATATACCAGGATCTGTCACCTTCAATTCATGTCTGAGTATATCCTCGCACTTTTTCACAGTTTTTACGAAGTTATCAACATTTTCAGGCTTTATCAACACATATGCCTCCGCCTTATTTGGAATGGCATTGTCCTTTAACCCGCCCTGTATTGACACCAGTCTGAATTTATTTTCTCTTCCTGCCAGATACAATATTCTCGCAAGCTGCTTATCAGCATTCGCCCTCTGCTTGATTATCTCAACACCTGAATGACCACCAGTGAGCCCCTCTACAGATATATGAATGATCTTGAAATCGTCATTGCTATCTATCTCCTCAAATTCAACGGGAATGTGACATGTGACACATGCACCACCCGCACACGAAACCAGCAGATATCCCTCATCTTCTGAATCCAGATTGAGCATAGTACGTGACTTAAGCTGACTGCAGTCTATTGCGGCTGCACCAAGCATACCGATCTCCTCATCCACAGTGAACACGCACTCAAGCGGTGGATGAGCTATATCATCAGCGTCCAAGATTGCCAGAGCAAACGCCACTGCTATTCCATCATCGCCACCAAGAGTCGTACCATCAGCCGATATCACCCCATCTTCAAGTGTCAATCTCAAACCGTCTTTTTCAAAATCTATGTCACAGTCTGCATCTTTCTCACAAACCATATCCATATGCCCCTGCAGCATCACAGGCGCACTGTTTTCATATCCGGCAGTTCCATCTTTGAATATGATGACATTGTTGCTGTCATCCTGTATATACCTGAGGTCTCTGTCTGCGGCAAACTTCACCAGATAATCACTTATCCTCTTTGTATCTGACGATCCATGTGGAATTCCACAAATCTCCTCAAAGAAACGAAAAACTTCATATGGCTCAATATTTGATAAAACTCCCATCTTGTATCCTCCTTTTATTAAACTCTACAGGCATATTTACATCCATGGCTTTGATTATATATTTGACGCCCGTCAAATTCAACTCACCTCAAAAATTCCATAGTGCCTGCCTTCGTTGACTTTGCAACCTCTTAATGATATATATTAATCAAATGCATACCATCGCATACAACACAAATCGCACATACATACTTGTGTGATAGATTGGAGAGTATCATGTCAGAAAATTGTACACATAATTGCAGCAGCTGTGATCAGAGCTGTTCAAACAGAACGGAGCCACAGAGTCTTATCATAAATGCACATCCGGCCTCACACATAAAGCACATTATTGCTGTTGTGAGCGGAAAAGGCGGTGTGGGGAAATCGTCAGTCACATGTCAGCTCGCAGTTCTCATGCAGCGAATGGGATTCAAAACGGCCATACTTGATGCTGATATAACCGGTCCATCTATACCAAAGGCATTTGGAGTCCATAAGGCACCTGAAACGGAGGGAGACTATCTCTACCCTGACGAGACCAAGACAGGGATCAAGATAATGTCGGTAAATCTTCTCCTTGAAGACGAGACTACCCCTGTTCTCTGGAGGGGGCCTATCATCGCCGGCACAGTAAAACAATTTTATTCAGATATCATCTGGGGAGATATAGACTATATGTTTATTGACTGTCCTCCCGGAACCGGAGATGTCCCTCTTACAATATTCCAATCTATACCTATAGACGGTGTTGTGGTTGTCACAACCCCTCAGGATCTAGTGTCAGTTATAGTCGGTAAAGCAGTCCACATGGCTGACAGCATGAGCATCCCAGTGATAGGAATGATAGAGAACATGTCGTATTTTAAATGTCCAGACTGTGGCAACATACACCATATCTTTGGGAAAAGCAGACTGGAAGAAGTAATGAAAGACCTCTACATCGGCAATGCTATAAGACTTCCCATCAATCCAAAGTTGGCTGATCTCATGGATCAGGGACAGATTGAAGATATGGATGCAAATGCTGATCTTCAGGAGATGGCTGAACTTATAAGCAACTATAACCCTGACGAAATGTGATAGATTTATTTTATGGAGGTTTCTATGAATATAGAGAAACTGCTTGAAAAATGCATACTTTGTCCGAAAAAATGTGGTGTCAACAGAACAAATGGCAGCACAGGAGCTTGTCATACAACCGAAAAAATCAAGGTATCAAGAGCAGCCCTCCACATGTGGGAGGAACCGTGCATATCCGGTGAGAACGGGTCAGGCGCCGTATTCTTTTCCGGATGCGCTCTTGGATGCTGTTTCTGTCAGAACAAAGATATATCCAGAGGCAGGGCAGGCAAAGAAATAACCATAGAGCGACTTTGCAATATATTTTTTGAGCTGCTGGATAAGGGCGCCAACAATATCAACCTTGTTACACCTGACCACTATATCCCACAGATAGTATCTGCCATAGATATGGCTCGCGCAAGAAACTTTCCACTCCCTTTTGTCTACAATTGCAGCGGATACGAAACAAATGAAATGATCAAGATGCTTGATGGATATATAGACGTATATCTTCCTGATTTCAAATTCATGTCATCTAAGATCGCATCAAAATATTGTAATACTCCTGACTATGCCGTATTTGCCAGACAATCCATTGCTGAGATGGTCAGACAATGCGGCGGAAAAAATACGAGCTTTAATCAAAATGGTATCATGCAGAGAGGAGTCATAGTTCGCCATCTGCAGTTACCAGAACACATAGAGGATTCAAAATCTATCATAACTTATCTGTATAATACATATGGCAATGACATCTATATAAGTATAATGAACCAATACACACCTATGAAAGGGATAGAAAGAGATTTTCCAGAGCTTGGAAGAAAACTCACTCCTGAAGAATACGACAAGCTTGTGGATTACGCCATCGACATCGGTGTTGAAAACGGATTTATTCAGGAGGGCGATACAGCAGATGAAAGTTTTATCCCTGCATTTGACAATGAAGGTGTATAAATTCAATCTCTCTATTGCATCTTGATTTTATTGCAAAAAAAAATGAACCAACTACAACAAATGCAGCAAATCCATCTTAGAGTGGGCCGCCGGGGGCTCGAACCCCGCACACCCTGATTAAGAGTCAGGTGCTCTACCAAATGAGCTAGCGGCCCGTATTTTATATGATGTGGCGTGTTCGTCACAACAGAATAGAGTATACTACAATTCAAATAATAATGCAAGTATTTTTTACATATTATTTATTAGCACAAAAAAATGGATCAGCCACAATTATTTGTAGTCAATCCACCTTAGAGTGGGCCGCCGGGGGCTCGAACCCCGCACACCCTGATTAAGAGTCAGGT
>URJU01000140.1 GCA_900548315.1 uncultured Coprococcus sp.
ACCCGATGTGGCACCCGGGAAAGATGTAAAGCCTGAGACTTTCAAGCAGAGAAATGTAGGTGATGCACCGGAGGCTTTTGAGAATAAGAGGCGTGAGGCGCTATTTCAAGTGCAGGGGCAGACAAGACCGGAGGACAAGCAGGATCGATTTCAGAATCTTGCAAGAGTGGGGAATACAGTGACTCCATCACAAGATCTGACAGGGGCAGAGAATACGATGGTTCCGGAAAGACAGATAATTGAGGTCATTGACGAGACGAAGGACACTAGTCAGTCTGTAGGTGTACAGATGGCTAATACTGCTGGTAAGCAGCAAAAGTCTTCTCTCTCATATAATGATAGAGCTCAGATGACAGCAAACAATACAGCAAACATACCTCAAGTAAGAGAATCGCAATCTTCATATGGAAAGAATGAGGCAGGAACTATTAAAGAGGTGCCAATGCAGTGTCAGACCGTGCCAGGATCCAACCATGCGGAGGCTGTTGATCTACAGAATGCAAAAAAACAGGACCATGCGGAAACTGTGGACACACAGCTAGTCCAAGATCAGGATGGCCCATGTTCTGAGTTTACTCAGAAAACTACGGCGGATGATAATGCATCCTACATGGCTGACGATAAAAAATATGTCCAGCAGGACATGTTTCAGGAAAAGTTTCTGACTAAGGAGGCCCGCGCAAAACATAGGCTTATAGGCCAGCTATTTAAGACGTATTGGCTCATTGAGTACGATGGCAAGTTCTTCATCATGGATCAGCATGCAGCCCATGAGAAGGTCAAATATGAGGAGCTGATGGAGAATTATAAGAACAAGAAGATATACTCACAGTATCTCATGCCGCCGGCAGTTGTGACTTTGAGCGCTGCGGAGATCGAGTTTCTCCATGAAAATATGGATATGTTCGAGGCTCTGGGATATCAGATAGAGAACTTTGGAGGAAGAGAGTTCAAGCTTAATGCCGTACCTGATAATCTGTTCGGACTTGACGGCAGAGAGCTTTTTATAGATTTCATTGCGGATGCCAGCAGCAGTGCGAAAAAAGTTACCATAGATGCGTTTATACATAAGCTTTCAACTATGGCGTGCAAGGCTGCGATAAAAGGCAATACAGAGATCAGCTTCAAGGAAGCTGACGCACTGATCGATCAGCTGTTAAAGCTCGAGAACCCATACACATGTCCGCATGGACGTCCAACAGTCATATCCATGACGGAGGCAGAGATAGAGAAGAAATTCAAACGTATTGTATAGATATACAGGAGTTAAATTGACAAGATGGATAAGAGTATGAAACCACTGATAATCCTTACCGGTCCCACGGCTGTCGGCAAGACTGCCCTTTCGATAGGACTTGCAAAGGCGGTGGACGGCGAGATAATATCTGCTGACTCAATGCAGGTATACAGAAAAATGAATATAGGTACAGCAAAGATTGAGCCGTCAGAGATGCAAGGGGTAAGACATCATCTGATAGACATATTGGATCCCGGTGAGGAGTTCAATGTGGTTCTTTTTAAAAGGTATGCACTTGAAGCCATGGAAGATATATACTCTAGAGGAAAGATACCGGTCATAGTCGGGGGGACAGGATTTTATATTCAGGCGCTTTTGTATGATATAGATTTCGAGGACAACGACAATGACATGTCATACCGTGAAGAACTGCAGAGACTTGCCGCGGAAAAAGGAAATTCATATATTCATGATATGCTTTCCAAGGTTGACTCGGAGTCAGCGGAGAAAATACATGAGAACAATGTAAAAAGAGTGATCCGTGCGCTGGAGTTTTACAGAAAGACCGGCATGAAGATATCTGAGCACAATGAGACTGAGGCGCAGAAAGAATCACCATATAATTTTGAATATTTTGTGTTAAATGATGACAGAAGCAAATTATATGATAGAATAGACAGACGAATTGACATCATGCTGGAACAGGGGCTTGAGGCTGAGGTGAGACAGCTTGTCAGTGAGGGCTACAGCAGGGAGCTGGTGTCCATGCAGGGACTTGGCTACAAGGAGATAATAGATTACATCCAGGGCAGGTGCAGTTTTGACGAGGCTGTGTATACACTGAAGAGAGATACAAGACACTTTGCCAAGAGACAGATCACATGGTTTAAGAGAGAAAAGCAAGTAACCTGGGTAAATAAGAATGAGTACGATAGTGAATCAAGCATTCTGGAATATATGATGAACAGGCTGCGCGAGAAGAATATAATATAGTGACTGTAAATACGACATAAGCAGATACGAACCCAGACATTTCAAAGGAGATACTATAGATATGAAGGACATGTTGAAAGAATATTATAAGTCTTTAAATGTAGACGAAAAAGTATTTGAATATTGTAATAGTGTGGAGGAGAAACTGAAGGACAGATTTGCGAAGATAGATGCTGTCAGCGAGATAAACCAGCTCAAGGTTCTCAAGGCAATGCAGGACAACAGACTTTCAGAGGCACATTTTGCCGGATCATCGGGATATGGGTACACGGATGATGGCAGAGATGCATTAGAAAGGATCTACGCAGACGTGTTCCACACTGAGGATGCATTGGTAAGATCGCAGATAGTTTGTGGAACCCACGCCCTCTGTACAGCAATGTTCGGAAATCTCAGACCTGGAGACGAGATTCTTGCAATTGCAGGAAAACCTTATGACACTCTTGATGAGATCATTGGAATAAGAGATTCCAAGGGATCACTTGCGGAGTATGGTGTTACATATGCCCAGGTTGATCTTCTTCCAAATGGAGATTTTGATATCGATGGTATCAAAAATGCGATCAATGATCGTACAAAGCTGGTCGAGATCCAGAGATCTAAGGGATATGCGGTCAGAAAAACATTATCAGTTCAGCAGATAGGAGAGGCTGTAAAGGCTGTAAAGAGCGTGAATCCAGACATTATATGTATGGTAGATAATTGTTACGGTGAATTTGTTCAGGATATAGAGCCATCTGATGTGGGCGCAGATCTTGTGGTTGGTTCTCTCATCAAGAATCCGGGAGGCGGACTTGCACCGATAGGTGGTTATATTTGCGGAAAGAAGGAGTATGTGGAGAACGCATCATACAGACTCACCACACCGGGACTTGGCAAGGAAGTCGGGGCATCGCTGGGTAATACAAAAGAACTCACACAGGGACTTTTCATGGCACCGACAGTTACAGCAAATGCACTTAAGGGGGCTATATTTGCTGCAAATGTATATGAGGGTCTTGGATTTAGATCTGTTCCGAACAGCACAGAGGATCGATATGATATAATCCAGGCGGTTGAACTGCAGACACCGGAGCGAGTGGTAGCGTTCTGCAAGGGAATTCAGGCCGCTGCACCTGTGGACAGTTACGTTCGTCCCGAACCTTGGGATATGCCGGGCTATGATTCGCCAGTTATCATGGCTGCAGGAGCATTTGTATCCGGTTCATCCATAGAGCTTTCCGCTGATGCACCTATGCGTCCGCCATATGCAGTGTATTTTCAAGGGGGGCTTACATATCCACATGCAAAGTATGGCATAATAATGTCATTACAGAAAATGGTAGAAAAAAATCTCATAGTATGGTAGATTAATAAGTTGGTCGAAAGATCTGTGTTCCTATGCGCTTGGAGAGGCGGAAGGAGGAACATATGAGAGACAGAATGAGAATTGATCAAATGACAGATTCAATGTCGATAATGACAAGACAGACAGATGCCTGTGGTAACATTATAATGAAGGAGATGTCTGAGACGGAGAGACCATATGAGAAGAGTTACAAATATGGTGTTGAGACACTTTCGGACGCAGAACTTTTGGCGGTGATATTGAGAACAGGCAGTCAAAATGCAAATGCACTTACAACTGCTTACAGGATATTGGATGCGCACCCTATACACAAAGGAATAGTCGGACTAAATTATCTGACGACTGATGAACTTGAAGAAGTAAAAGGTGTAGGCAAAGTCAAAGCAATACAAATGAAGTGCCTTGCTGAGATATCACGAAGGATGGCAAAAGCCACATTAAAGCCATTTGTCTCATTTCAATCTCCGCAGAGTATTGCGGATTATTATATGGAAAATACAAGGTATCTTGAAAAGGAGTATGTCTATCTTCTTATGTTTGACTCAAAGCATAAGCTTTTAAAGGATGTTAGAATATCCGAGGGAACAGTCAACACTTCTCTGCTTTCACCTAGAGAAGTGTTTGTACAGGCTCTTAGATATGAGGCAGTTTTCATCATACTGGTACACAATCATCCGTCAGGAGATCCAACACCGAGCAATGAGGATATAGATATAACCTACAGAATATCCGGAGCGGGGGACATGATAGGAATCAACCTGTCAGATCATATTATATTAGGCAACAACTGTTATGTCAGTTTGGCTGAGAGAGGTATATTTAATGAGACGAAGAAGGAACAGGAATAGAAAGAGAATAGAAATATCGCCAAGATATGTCCTTTTGGGACTCACTGGTTTCTGTGTTATCCTTATGTTGGTGTCTCTGTTTGCAGGAGGAGCGTTCACACCTGTAAGGGAGGTTTCCAATATGATAGTGCAGCCTATGCAAAAAGGTGTCAACACAATTGGACGCTGGGTTCAGAGTAAAACGGAGGCGTTCGAGAATTATGATTCTCTCTTAAAAGAGAATGAAGAATTAAAGAGTAAGCTTGAGCAGACACAGAAACAGGTTGAACAGTATCAGCAGGATTCATATGAGCTAGAGAGACTGCAGGCACTCTACGATCTTGATGCTCAGTATGCTGATTACAAAAAAACCGCCGCAAGAGTTATATCAAAGGATACAAGCGGCTGGTTTGATGTTTTTTATATAGACAAGGGAACAGATGATGGAATAAAGACCGGATGCAATGTTATGTTTGGCAATGGTCTTTGCGGTATCGTAACGGATGTTGGTTCAGATTATGCCAAGATACGCTCAGTGATAGATGATACATCCAACGTAAACGGAATGATACTTCCGTCTGAGTCCATATGTAATGTTGAAGGAAGCGTCAACAACTATGAGAACGGCTATCTCATTGCGAAGAACATCGAAAAAGAGTCGGATGTAAGCGTTGGTGACCAGGTGGTAACATCATATGTATCAAGCAAATATTTGCCAGGACTTAATATTGGATATATTACAAAGATAGAGGAAGATTCCAATAACCTGACAAAGACAGCATATATAACTCCTTCTTGTGATTTTTCAAAGATACAGGAAGTTCTTGTGATACTTGAAACCAAGAAAAATGTCTCAGAGTAGAGTTGTTTATGTGGAAAACGACTGGTAAGGAGCAATGGAATTGAGAAGAGTAATAACTTTAGGAATTCTTATAATAATATGTTTTGTGTTACAATCGGCACTCTTTCCATTTATTGAAGTTGCCGGTGCAACCCCAAATCTACTCTTGATACTCACGGTATCATTCGGTCTTATGCGAGGACGAAAAGAGGGGCTGTTGGTTGGATTTTTCTGTGGTTTTTTATATGACCTATACTTCGGATTTGCAATAGGTCCGTTTATGATAATCTATATGCTGATTGGATACTGCAATGGCTTTTTTCACAGACTTTACCTTGTGGAAGATGTCCTTCTTCCTATCATCTGTCTCTTATACACATCTCCGAGCC
>URJU01000141.1 GCA_900548315.1 uncultured Coprococcus sp.
CATCTATGTTCGCAGCAGCGATGGCGACCGATCCCGCCATATGTCCGCCGGGAACTGAGATTCCCTGATTGGCGGCAAGGATACGCGGACCTATCTTGGTGCCTGCTTCGATCTCGTCACGCAGTCTGGTGTCAAAGTTGCCAAGGCCGCCAACAGTTCTTATGGTAGTGACACCGCTTAGCAGTTCGTCCTTTGCAAAGCCTGCCACCATGTTGTACGCGATGGTTCTGGTAAGCGCCGAGCCCATGATGGTATTTACAAGTTTTTCATTGTCACGCTGCTTTTTCTGCGGTTTTCCACTTCCCGCAAGATGTACATGCATATTGATAAGACCCGGCAGAATGAAATGTCCCTGAAGGTCTATGATCTTGTATCCATCAAGATCAGCCGTATCCTTTACGATGTCATATATTTTGCCATCTCTGACCAGGATACAGAGTCCGCTCTGTATCTGCATATCTTTAGTTCCGTTTAATATTTTTCCATTTGTGAATGCATAATTCATAGTCGTCCCTCGCTTATAAAATGTGAATTCCCATAGTTCAAATATACAATATCCTAAACATTGTTTGCAACAGATGAAGAACTTTTATATAATTGTAGACAGTATGTGGAATCTGAGATAACATATGAGAACTGAAAGAAAAATGGGAAAATGAACACTATGAAGAATGAGCCATTGTCTGGCAGATCAATGCCAGAGACAGGAAATGACAAAGCAGAATACAAGGCACATTACCATCTGCCCGGGCTTTTTGAATTTTATGAGCTGTACAAGGTATTCCTGCCGCTATACCGTGGGCACAGGGAATATTTTTATGACTGGTGTGATATCGGTTCAGTGTATGGCGCACCGGGTGACTGCCTCTGGGGCGGTGGCAGAGTGGGATATGGCGACAGCGATGCCGGAGATGTGTTGGAGTTTATGAGCGAGTATGAAATATCGGCGAGGCTGACCTTCAGTAACTCACTACTGAGACCGGAACATCTTGCTGATAAGCAGTGTAATGACTTGTGCAGGGCGTTTGAGGATGGCAAGGCATATGTTCAAAATGGCGTCATAGTCCATTCGGAGTTACTGCTTGACTATCTGCAGGAGAATTATCCGGGATTATATTTAATTTCTTCTACAACAAAGGTCATCACGGACTTTGATCTGTTTTCAGCAGAGCTTGACCGGGATGAATTCCGATATGTCGTGCCGGATTTCCGGCTGAACAAAGCATTTGACAGGCTGGGAGCGCTTTCGCAAAAGCAGAAAGACAAGGTGGAATTCCTGTGCAACGAGTGTTGTTGGTTCTCCTGTCAGGACAGGAAAGCCTGCTATGAGGATGTGAGCCGTATGGCACTGGGCGAGAGATCAATTCACCGCTGTACATCGCCAAACGCAGCAGACGGCTATTGTTTCTCAAAGGCGATGGAGAATCCCGGATTTATAGGTATAGATGATATAAGGAACATTTACCTGCCGATGGGCTTTTCCAATTTCAAGATAGAGGGGAGAAGTCTTGGAAGTGCCATAGTGCTGGAATTTCTGCTATACTATATGACAAAGCCAGAGTATCAGCTCAAGGTTAGAGAAGAGATATATCTTGATAATATGCTTGATCTGTTCTAGCCGGGTGGATGTGACAGCAGATGATACTGGCGGTAACTAGGTACTATTCGAAAGTTGCGGAGTATGATCCTGGTAATTCATGAAGATAACGTATAAAAATTGATGAGCGAAAGGGAAAAGGGGTATGGAAAGAATTAAAAATTTATCAAAGACACAGAAGGTTCTGATGATCATTATAGCGGTAATGATCATAGCATTTTCCATAATTTATCCGATTATAATGTCCATAAAGGGAATAGAGTTCAGGGATGACTTTTTGACTCGAAAAGAAGAACAGGGAAAGGTGATATATACAGATGAATATACAAGCATCACAGTATATGATGACCAGAGGATAGAATTTAAGTGTTATCACCGATTTACAGGAGATGAATATAGGGACATAACATATGGACCATATAGCTGGATGGAGGATCCTTCTGCCATACCGGCAGGGACAGAGGATGGCATGTTATCATCTGATGATTATATCGGAGTAAAGATCATGGAGGGTGATAAGGTGTTTTTTAGAGGCGCTGTCTCAAAAGATGGCTACATGGTATACAATGCGGACGGCACGATGGCAAACGATTTTGATGTGGTTTTAGGAGATTATTATGCAAATCCACCGGATATTTATGAAATAGTTAAGTTTATTAATGGTCCGCAGACAACAAACAGAGGAAATATAGTATTATATATATTCGGAATCATTATATGCATTATTGCAGTCATAAGCATGTTGTTTCCTGATGAACTTTTCAAACTGGCTATGTGGCCTAGAGTAAGAAATTTGCATGATATTGAACCATCGGACTGGGAACTTACAGTCCGTGTCGTTGAGTGGTACGTGCTTACGATTGGTGCATTTGTAGTATTTGTGATTGGGCTTACGAAGGTGGCGTAACGTTATGACACCGGATGTGCGAATGAAGAAGTGCTTAGCGCATAGATCATAGACAAATAGACGAAAGGACAACTTGAGTAACATGGCATACACACCGAATGATATATATGATTATATAATTGAGAATGATAGGAAATCAGAATTCCTGCAGGCGATAACACTGCATAAACAGAACTTTTCCATAGGAGAGATTACAGACAGGCGTTTTCTCATGAAAGAAGACAAGACGGTAAAGTTTATATCAAAGATGTATAAGATAAATATACAGATCACGGATGACGACATCATAACAGCGGTCATGAACGGCCTGTACGTGAGTGCATTTATCTCAAGACAGGGCGATGCCTACAACGTGCATTTTCTGGTACATGCATATCCGGAAAATATGAAACCACAGTTTGAGGATGAGATATTAAAGGAAGTGCTGAGATACATGATCATGATGACTATTGTGCGTCTGAGACTGGATACGCATGAGAAGGTGGAGGAATATCTGGGAAACAATTTCTAAGAAAAGTTCGTTTGTCAG
Source organism: uncultured Coprococcus sp. (assembly GCA_900548315.1). Taxonomy (GTDB): domain Bacteria; phylum Bacillota; class Clostridia; order Lachnospirales; family Lachnospiraceae; genus Coprococcus. The sequence continues at coordinate 3,034 of URJU01000141.1, forward strand.
AAAGTGATTTTGATAAAATAAAAAGCTGTCTGAATGATTCAGACAGCTTTTATCACGTGCGCAAGAGGATTCGAACCCCCGACACCTTGGTCCGTAGCCAAGTGCTCTATCCAGCTGAGCTATGCACACATGTTGATTAACAACATCAGTTATACTACAACAGATTTGAGCAAATGTCAAATGAAAAGTTGCAAATATTTTAACTTTTTATTTCTCCGATGATTCTCTTTTTAATTCAGGAATATAGCGCTGACCGTATATGCTGTTTTTTATGGACTGCATCTCAAGGTCGGTTGCGGATATTACATCTGCGCATTTCTTAAGCCTTGCGGATATCATGTCCACGTTCGGAATATCCTTCTTGTACCTGAGCTGGTGATCCAGGCTTGCCCAGAAGTCCATCGCGATTGTCCTGATCTGAACCTCCACACGCATATTCCTTGTGTGGTCTGCGAAGAACACCGGAATTTCGACTATGACATGAAGACTGCGGTAGCCGTTTGGCTTTGGATGCGATATGTAGTCCTTTGCCTCAATTAGTGTGATATCGTCCTGGCTTATAAGCTTTTCTGCCACCATGTATATGTCATCAATGAATGGGCAGATGACTCTTATGCCTGCGACATCGTCCAGATTGTTCAGTATGCTTGCGCATGTCACCGGACAGCCTTTGCCTGCAAGTTTTTTTGCTATACTGACGGGCTTTTTGATCCTTGACTGTATGAATTCTATAGGATTTCTCTTATATCTTACGCTGAAATCATCATTCAGCACTTCAAACTTTGTCTTTACCTCTCTGATGGCACATGAATACATCATCATGATCTCCTCAAAGCTCTGCATCTCCTGCATGAAGGGATTTTCCTCTGGGCGCAGAAGGGAATTGATGTATTTGCTGTTCAGAGCATTTGTCTGTATTGATTCCATAACTCCTCCAAATGTAAAAACTGGAACGTAAAAACTTACATGAAAAATTTTGCTCCAATATAAGTATTGTGTACATTGTTGCACAACTATGTGTATTATACTACATTCCACTTGTGCTTAAAAATAAAATTTTATAAAATACCTGTGAACAATTAATGAATGCTGACAGGTGTACTGTGATCTGTATGTCTGCCAGATCACAGTGTCAGGAGAGGACTATGAGCTATTTTGATGAGATGATCGCAACGGAGCGTATACCGGATTCCTATGCAGGGTGGGAATGTTACAGACGTGAGGTGACACAATATATAGAAGATAATTGCAAGGTGGTCAGTGAAAATGGGCGAGATGGTGTCTGTACAAAGCCTGCGCTTGCACTTTGGGGAATTGGTCAGGCGGGAGATATAGATATAGGCAGACTTGCAAAAAAATATAAGCTTGTGCTCATAGACAGAGACAGGGATACAGTGCTGCAGGCCGTCGGTGAATATGGACTGAAAGAGAATGATTACATAATTGCAGACATACCCTTCTGGAAGGTCAGTGATGATCAATACCGTTTGTATGAGGCAATGCTTGAGGACTGCGTTGATGTGGAACACATACTGGATTTTCTGACAGGCATAGCCACAGGCAATTCCGGCAAATATATAGGTAAAATGGAGACTGATTATATAGAAGGTAATAGTGACAGATATCTTGATATATTTGATTACAGTGTGGCAGTAGGTCTTCACAGCCAGCTCAATTCGAGATTTGCAGCACTGCTCTGCCATTACAGGGATAACTACCATGAGGAGGATCTGAGACTCATAAGCAGCGCTATCTCTGGACTTAACGAGGCGGCAGTGGAGAGGCTGAATGACTACATGTACCACATGACGAAAAATATTCTCATATATGGATATGAGGCAGCGGCATGTGAGGCGCAGACTGATGCAGAACGGCTTGCCATGGCATTTGATGCCGGGGATGTAGAGACCATGAAATCTGTGGATCACATAGAGGGGATTGTCCAGCTCATGAAAGACATGTCACTGCACATGAATTATGATGTGGAACTGGTGAGCAGCAGACACATGGTGTGGCCATTTGACACAGCCGGTGGCAGGAAAAATTATGTGATGGGCTTTGCTGCTATGCGTAAGATATGATGTCCTGCTCACAGAGAGCTAAAAGAATAAAAAGTACCATAATAAATGATAGACGAAACGTATATTATCATGAGGAGGGACCCGTCGTAAGACGGGAGGAGTCCTTGTGATGCACGCAGACGCCGCACGAAGTGCATTTGCATGCGTCTGCACCACAATTATCATGAGGAGGGAGTTATAACAGGTTATGACAGACAAAGAATTTGAACAGTGTATGTCTGCTATGGCGGCGGGCGACAGGGACAGCCTGCGGTACATATATGATGCATACCTAAAGCTCATATATGCGGTGGTGTATGACACCATAGGGCAGCGCGAGGAGGCTGAGGATGTCACATCTGAGTTCTTCATCAAGCTGTACAGCTGTCTCTTATACACAT
>URJU01000142.1 GCA_900548315.1 uncultured Coprococcus sp.
ATGCAGAGCAGATGATCAACTATGAGACAGGTGCACCACACACAGCTCATACAACAAATCCTGTACCATTTATCCTTTACAATTATGGTGAGGACGTGGAGCTTCGCGAGGGCGGATGCCTTGCAGATATCGCACCTACACTTCTTGAGGTTATGGGACTTCCTCAGCCTGAAGAGATGACAGGCAAGTCACTTATTGTAAGAAAGTAAAAAAAGATGATGAGCGATGAGCGATGACAACAAATGTAGATATATGTCATATCAATCGCGCGAGAAACAATAAATAAAAGATACGGCACCGAATTATAATATAAGATTGTTATGATCGGTGCTGTATTTTGTTGGGAGGATGCATATGAAGAAGTTTTTGGAAGAGTTTAAGGAGTTTGCTCTTAAGGGAAATGTGATGAGTCTGGCAATCGGTGTTATCATTGGTGGAGCATTTCAGTCGTTGGTCACAGCTTTTACAGACTGTTTCATCACACCTATAATCAACAGCATAGGCGGAGCTAAGATCGGCGGACATTTTCAGATATTCCACACAGGACAGTACATTGAGTACGGTGCATTTCTGTCAGCGGTGATCAATTTCATCATTATGGCATTTGTCATATTTGTCATTATGAAAGGAATCAACACACTTATGGATCTTGGAAAGAAGAAAGAGGAGGCAGCGCCTCTCACAAGAAAGTGCCCTTACTGTATGGGTGAGATAGATGTCAAGGCAACAAAGTGCATGTACTGCACATCTGATGTGCCTAAGACTCAGGGATAAACGTTTGCGTCGCAGGATGCGATGCGTCTAACGATTGTATATTATTATAAAATGCCGGCAATTCATCAAATGAGCTGTCGGCATTTTGCTTGCTGTTTTGTACAGTGTTATATGTATACTCCTTTGAATAAGTATACGCTAATCTTATACTGGCAAATACAATTATATTGTTGTATTATAATAACAAAAAATCGGGAGCTTGCATATGAGCGAGCCTTGACCTAAAACCCGATATGTACAATGTCGGCGTAGGGATAAATGTCAGCATAAAAACAGTTGTGCCTTATGATAGGACATAGCTGCTATTGTAAAGGAGACTATGGAAAATGATAAGAGAATGCCTTGAGAATGTGAGAAAGAATGTGCCATTGGTACACAATATAACAAACTATGTAACTGTAAATGATGTGGCAAATGTGATCCTTGCCTGTGGCGGTAGTCCTATCATGTCGGATGACGAGGACGACGCGCCTGATATAACATGTATATGCGGCGGATTGAATATCAATATTGGCACACTTAACAAGTATACTATACCATCTATGTATCTTGCGGGAAAGAAGGCAAATGAACTTGGACATGTGGTACTTCTTGATCCTGTTGGTGCTGGAGCCAGTAAGCTTAGAACAGACACTGCTGTCGGTCTTATGAAAGAGGTAAAGTTTGACGTGATAAGAGGAAATATTTCTGAGATAAAGACATTGGCATATGGCGCTGGAAGTACAAAGGGGGTTGATGCAGATGTGGCAGATGCAGTTACGGAGGAAACGCTTGACAGTGCTGTTGCGTTTGTGGAGAAGTTATCTGCTGATACAGGATCAATCATAGCAGTGACAGGGGCGATAGACCTTGTTGCTGATGGAGAAAAGTGCTATGTGATAAGAAATGGAAGAACTGAGATGGGTAAGATTACGGGAACAGGATGTCAGCTCTCAGGAATGATGACGGCATATGTTACAGCAAATCCAGATAACAAGCTTGAAGCTGCGGCTGCAGCGGTGATGGCGATGGGACTTGCCGGAGAGATCGGTTATTCGCATTTACAGCCGTTTGAGGGAAATTCAACATATAGGAACAGGATCATAGATGCTGTGTACAATATGGATGGAGACATTCTTGAAAATGGTGCAAAATACGAGATCAGATAAATATGGAAGGATTGATTTGATGAAAAAATGCAGCAAAAAAGAACTTATGCTTTATGCGGTGACGGACAGGCACTGGCTTGGAGAAGAGACACTATATGATCAGGTGAAAAAGGCATTAGAAGGTGGTGCAACATTTATCCAGCTCAGGGAGAAGAAATTAGACATGGATGACTTTCTTGCTGAGGCAATTGAAATACAGAAACTATGCAGAGAGTATGATGTTCCATTTGTCATAAATGATAATGTAGGGATAGCAAAGGATATAGATGCTGATGGAGTACATGTTGGACAGAGCGATATGGAGGCTATGGATGTACGAAAGATCCTGGGACCTGACAAGATCCTGGGAGTATCGGCACAGACTGTTGAACAGGCGGTCATAGCGGAGAACCATGGAGCAGATTATCTGGGAGTCGGTGCGGTGTTTGCTACTGGATCAAAGGACGATGCAGATGATGTGAGCCATGATACTTTAAGGGCTATATGTGATGCTGTAACTATTCCTGTTATTGCTATCGGAGGAATTACACGAGATAATGTATGTGAACTTGCCGGCTCAGGAATCTGCGGAGTAGCGGTGATAAGCGCGATATTTGGACAGAAAGATATAAAAAGTGCAACCGAGGGACTGAAGATATCCGTACAAAATATGCTTGAAAGTTAGAATGGTAGAGGTATATATGAAAAAGATCGTTATCACTGATATAAAGGGAGCTATATTTGATATGGATGGAGTGCTCCTGGACTCCATGCCTATGTGGGATCATGCGGGTGAGATATATCTGTCTGGTCATGGAATACAAGCGGAGCCTGATCTGGAGAAAGTGTTGTTCACCATGACGATGCAAAATGGTGCGGAGTATATGCAGGAACATTATGGGCTTGATTTGACTGTGAATGAGATCATTGATGGCATAAATGAGACTATAAGGGACTTTTATTCGAATAAAGTGGTCACAAAGCCGGGAGTGAGGGAATTTTTGAGTATCCTAAAGAGATATGATATTCCAGTGACCGTGGCAACCTCAACTGACAGATGTCATGCTGAGGCAGCGCTCAAGAGAAATGGCATTATGCGTTACATTGACAGGATATTCACATGCTCAGAGGTGGGTATTGGTAAGGCGGCATCACCAAAGATATATGAGCTTGCAGCAGATTTTATGGGTATCGGTAAAGAGGATACTTTTGTATTTGAAGATGCCTATCATGCTGCACATACGGCGCATGATGATGGATTTGCTGTTGTTGGTTTGTACGATGAATCAAGTAGGGACAGACAGGATGAATTAAAAGCTCACAGTGACTTTTATTATCTGGGAATGGATGATATGCTGGATGTTTTATTGCCGAATAGGAGCAGACTAGTTCCAGTCCTCACCATAGCAGGAAGTGATTCATCGGGAGGAGCCGGGATACAGGCGGATCTTAAGACCATGCAGGCAAATGGAGTGTTTGGTATGAGTGCAATAACAGCGTTGACGGCGCAGAATACGACAGGTGTTACGTCCATAATGAACACAACACCCGATATTCTTGCCGATCAGATCGATGCGGTGTTCAATGATATAAGACCGATGGCGGTCAAGATAGGAATGGTATCCGTTCCGAAACTCATCAATGTCATTGCTGACAGACTTATGTACTACAAAGCTGAAAATGTGGTGCTGGATCCTGTTATGATCGCCACAAGCGGAGCAAAATTGATAAGTGATGACGCTGTGGATGTAATGACAGGCAAATTGTTTCCGCTGGCAAGGCTGATAACTCCTAATATACCGGAGACTGAGGTCCTTACAGGATTTGAGGTTAAGAGTAAGGGTGACATGGAGTCTGCAGCAAAAATAATATATGAGAAATATGGTTGTGCAGTTCTGATAAAGGGTGGTCATAGTGTAAATGATGCAAATGATATGCTGTTTGATGGCAAAAAAATAATCTGGTTCGATGGTGATAGGATCAACAACGGAAATACACACGGAACAGGCTGTACACTTTCGAGTGCGATAGCATCAAATCTTGCAAAGGGGTATGAAATTGCGGATGCGGTGCGAGCTGCTAAGAAGTATATATCTGGCGCACTTGCAGTGATGTTAGATCTGGGCGAGGGCAGCGGACCGCTAAATCATGGATTTGATATTAAGAGTCGATATATGTTTTGATCATTTTAAGGCAATGGTATAGTGCTAAATGTTATTCGGGGAGATATTTTATGAAAAAGATGTGGGAGAAAGGTTCATTTCAGATTATATTGTCTGGTATTTTGACGTTTTTGATCGTGTGGACGATATTTTTTATAAACGGTTATGCACCGTTTGGCGACAATTCTCTTGCAACCATGGATGCTGAATATCAGTATATTGACCTGTTTGGATACCTTAAAGATATTCTTACAGGGGACAATAGTGCTGCTTATACATTTAGCAAGACTTTGGGCGGCAATAGTGTAGGGATATTTGGCTATTATCTGTCAAGTCCATTTAATATACTGATATTACTTTTTGAAAAATCGCAGATAATTGAGTTCTTTCATTTGACGATCTCCCTCAAATTGACTGTGGCAGCAATGTTTTTTTCTCTGTTTATAAAGAAAAGATTTTACAGGGAGCTGCGCAGCGAAGGTCTCTGTAGCGATACATATTTGAACAACGGACTTATCACGGTGATCCTCTCTATAAGCTATGCGCTGTGTCAGTATTCCATATCACAGTCCAGCAATATAATGTGGCTAGATGGCGTATATATGCTCCCACTTATTTTGTTGGGAGTTTATCGTATCGTAAACGGAGAAGGAATTTGGAAACTGGCACTTCCAATTGGCATGTCTATTCTGTTTAACTGGTATACAGGCGGAATAAACTGTGCATTTGCTGCTGTATGGTTTTTGTTTGAGATTATAATTTGTTATACGGATGGCGACCAGAATTTTGATAGATATGCGTTAAAAAGATCGGCGAAGTTATTGGTAAGGTTTGTGATCGGTATGGGAGTAGGGGTGATGTTCAGTTCAATCCTGTTCCTTCCTGTTGTCGGGGCACTGAGAAACGGACCGAGAGGTGAATTGGAATTTAGAAATCTTCTGAATCTGTCATTTCAGGGAAATGTACTTTCGGCCATAAATTCGTATTCGTTGGGGGCTAAAAGCGGCAGATATAATGTGTCTCTGTTCTGCGGCAGCATAGCTCTTTTGGGTTGTATCGGAGACGTTCTTGTAAAACCGCGCCGCTCTGGTGAGAGATGTATCAGGCTAGTCGTGTTGATTACTGCAGTGATGATGTTTTATTGGAATCCGTTATATACAGTTTTCTCGCTTTTTAAGTCGGTGGGGTCCTATTGGTCCAGATATTCATATTTGGGTGTTTTCTGTATCGTTTTTCTTGCTGCAGATTTTTATCTGGAAAGGATGCGTGTCGGTATGACACGTAAAATGATATTGGCAACGTTGATACTTGGCATGTTGATGTTAATTTTAAACACAATCTGTCTCTTATACACATCTGACGCCTGTCTCTTATACACATCTGACGCTGC
>URJU01000143.1 GCA_900548315.1 uncultured Coprococcus sp.
CTTATCGTCGGCAGCGTCAGATGTGTATAAGAGACAGCCACATACTATTTCATTCTAATAAGGGGGAACACGAGATGAAATACCGTACCAGACCAGCTGAAAATATATGCTCTTTGGAAGAACTTTTTACCAAATATCTTGGGCTTGATATTCCTATCGTCCCACAGACATCATCGTATTCCAACAAGCATACTTTCAGCCAATTATTTTTTTCACAGAATCCGAATCAATTTACTGATATTGACACAATAATGTCTTTTTCTGTTTTTAAGGATGAAGAAATCGAAAATCTTAAGAGTGATGCCTATTCAGCACAGAAACCACTGTACTATCTCTTGCATCCAGATGAGAGCTATCCAACGGGCACCAAATTGAGTGTATTTTTTTCCAATCTTGCCAACAAAAATTTCTCGGGAAACGAACAGCCTCTGCCTATCAGATCTCTGTTAAGCGCAATTGACTATGAGAAACTTTGCACACATCTCAATACACTTATAGAAAACAGAACTGCTTTTAACCCGGATTTTATAGTAGAACTCCAGACATACCTCAGTAATGTAATTGCTACGGACAGCAATCTTAACCATTACTGTACTTTATTTAAATGCACATCTCCGGCAGAATATCTTGCGACCATTCTGCTATATGCTCTATTCGATGATGTCAACTTCCCTGAATATGCATCGGAGGTTGCCATCACAAGAAAAGCACCAGTAAGCAGACAATCTAAAACAGCAGCCGATCTCAACAATCCTCACTTTCAAAAGCTTATGAACGATGCCCACAGGGTTGACAAGCTGCAGGCATTTGCTACATACACACTGATCGCACTGTATTCTATCCAGATGCTTGCGACCATATTCTCATCAGTGTGGATAGGCAGCTATGATGAAACCAGTTTTAAAGGAACTTTTTTCAGCATCGTGATGTTATGTGCGTCCATAATACTGACGGCATTGAGATTTATACCATTCTCACTTCATAAGAAATACTCTGATCTGAGTCTTGTACTGGAACATTCTGTACTTGACGAAAATCATAATACCTACAGTATCACATACAACCATTTTCAGAACTGTTCGAAATCATTCAATGCCATCCAACACAATCGGAGAATGATCATAATACTCTTCTGCATTGTGAGCTTGCTGTACGTTGTTGTATCTTTTGTATTTAACAGCTTTCCACTCCTGGTAGCACTGGTCAGCATAACATTTGGCGGCGTAATGCTCATAGACAGCATGCTGTACGACCACATCGCTTATAAAAAGTATGATTTATATTTTTCAGATAAAGATACCAGCCACACGCCTTCCTCAGGATTTGGAGTGGCACGCATGTGCTCGTGGGATTACGATTCGAAGATGGATTCTTTTAGACATACCGGATACAACAGGCTCACCAATTACAGTGAGGACTGCATACGGCATATCTATGACCAGGTATCCGATTGCTCCAAATACAGTTGGGCAACCCTGACCGCATTTATCATCACCCTGTCATCCATAGGTGTAATAGCAGAGATCTTGCAGCTAGTAAAGCCTGATTTCAGATACTTCCGTATGTCAACCGCATCAATGCTGTATTCCGTATCAATGATCCTTATACTTTTGAATGGAATACTCAACATCCTGATACTTCTGAGAGCCCGAGCTCACTATCAGAAAATGGCTGATTTCTCATACTATGCCGGGAACCCAGATTCCGATAACCGCGCAGTGAGTCAGCTTTTCAGGCACCATATGTATGCAGGAAATATATCAGATCTGGCAATTGCCAGAGGAATCTACAACTACAACTTTTGCATGTTTGAAAGCGGCATCTGCACATCTGACATACAGCCTCCTGATGACAGATATCATCCAATGTATATTGTCAAACAGAAGATTCACCTAATCACCGATGTGGCTATATGTATATTGGTGGCGTACTTCAGTATGGCTGTATGGCACACCAACAACCTGTCGAACATCATTGTACTGCCAACACTGGTGATCATATATGTCGTGTATACATTTCTTCTGTATCCGGCACTCAAATACAGAAAGATAAAACACAATATACGCAAACTTCTAAACGAGCAGAAATAGACATAATAAAGCTCCCGGAAATGATACATACTGATCATGTACCATTCCCGGGAGTTTTTCACACCTGACTGTCTGATCTGATCTTCAGATTTCTATTCAACACTATCATTGCTGTCACAAGAGGTATACTGATAAATATCAGTTTTGTCCAACGCATTCCGGATATCCCCACCACAAGACTGATGGCAAATATTCCAACCTGATCTCCTATTCCATAAGCAAATGTGGACATCGCCGATGCTCTGCCTCTTATCTCCGGGGCGGCACTCTCCATCACCATCATATTTATGAGCTCCTCTGAGGAATAATAAAATCCACTCATGCATCCCCACAGTATTCCCAGCAAAGCAGGCGATGTTATATGATCAACGCCAAATATAAATACACAGCCTGTCACAAGGCTTAGCACGATTCCTGCCGCAACCACATATTCACGGCGCAGTCTGTCAGCCGCAATGCCTGCAATAACATTTACCACAAGCGCAATCACCGGCTGCCACAGCAGAACAATATTGACTTTTTTCTCAGTCATTCCGCCAAATGCAAGAAGTGGTTCATTGTAATACTGTATGCCCGCCGTGGCAAGTCCAACAACACAAATGGAAATCAGCAATGCCTTAGTTCTATTTTGTTTACATAATTCTTTAAGTGTATGTATAAAATGTATTTTTCCATCTTTTGTGAAAATTTCATTACTTATATCATATTGACTTGAAGTTTCAGAAGACCTGCTATGTCCCGCTGCAGCTCTCAGCGCCACGTATATTCCCATACACACAAGTATTCCAACACCGCCGACAATTCCCACAATATATATGTCCTGCCAGCTATACCCGGATCTATTGGCAATCCAAGATCTCATCAGTGGGATACACATGGCAGCCGCCATGGCTGTTCCTCCGCATATTCCCCTCACAGTGGCACGCCTGTTTGCCGGGAGCATATCCACTATGTATATCATATGGATGTCCAGCGAATAACCAAGTATCAGTATTCCATTTCCAAGAAGATAGATTATAAGGCTGTCTGCCAGCATACAGATGACACTGCCCACCACAAGAAGGGCTACGTTTATGAACAGCATCACTTTTCTTCCCACTATGTCCGCATAGGATCTCACAAAAGGCGTGAGCATTCCGATGAGATAAAATGGCAGCATCATCCTGCTCATATACGCCACTCCTTCATCCGCACTCATTCCGCGGGCATCTATAAGAAATGTTGTAACCGACAGCGACTGCGTCCTACCGAATATCTCTGTGCAGTAGGAATCTATGAACTGGATTAGTATTATTACGGCGGCAACGGCAATAGCCGTTACCCCCAGATTTTTCTTATTGCGATCTACTGTACTGTTATTCATCCAACTCTATTTTCTCCTTATAGTACATAAAAAGGGAAGCTCATCGCTTCCCTTTTTGAATAACCACTGGTCGTTCGCCTTGATATCATTCAAGGCATCAACTCCACTTACTTACTGACCTTCCTGAAGTTCTTCTTACCACGTCTGACAACAACTCCCTCGCCGTCAAACTTATCCTCAGGGATTGCTGTCTGGACATCTGTAACTTTCTCACCGTCAACTGCGACACCGCCCTGCTCTACAGCACGTCTGCCCTCGTTTCGTGATGTTACAAGTCCTGACTTTACAAGAACTGATACGATATCAATGGCTCCATCCTTGAAGTCATCTGCTGCAAGTGTCACTGATGGCATGTCTGCTGCAACGCCCTTTGAGAACAGTGCTCTTGCACTCTCCTGAGCCTTTACAGCCTCCTCCTCGCCGTGTACAAGCTTTGTGAGCTCGTATGCAAGGATCTCCTTTGCCTGGTTGAGCTGACTGCCCTCCCAGCTGTCCATCTTGTCGATCTCCTCAAGCGGAAGGAATGTCAGCATACGAATACACTTCAAGACATCTGCATCTGCGACATTTCTCCAGTACTGATAGAACTCAAATGGTGAAGTCTTGTTAGGATCAAGCCATACGGCACCCTTCTGTGTCTTACCCATCTTCTTGCCCTCTGAGTTGAGCAGGAGTGTGATGGTCATGGCATATGCATCCTTGCCAAGCTTTCTTCTGATAAGCTCTGTACCACCGAGCATGTTGCTCCACTGGTCATCACCGCCGAACTGCATGTTGCAGCCGTACTTCTGGTACAGTGCGTAAAAATCGTAGCTCTGCATGATCATGTAGTTGAACTCAAGGAAACTGAGTCCCTTCTCCATACGCTGCTTGTAGCACTCTGCGCGGAGCATGTTGTTTACTGAGAAACAAGCGCCAACGTCACGGAGAACATCAACGTAGTTCAGATCCAACAGCCAGTCTGCGTTGTTGACAAGGAGTGCCTTGTCCTCTGAGAAATCGATGAACTTGCTCATCTGTTTCTTGAAACAGTCTACATTGTGCTGGATAGTCTCCTTGGTCATCATCTGTCTCATATCTGTACGGCCTGACGGATCACCGATCATGGCTGTACCACCGCCTATCAGCGCGATAGGCTTGTTGCCTGCCATCTGAAGTCTCTTCATCAGACAGAGTGCCATGAAATGGCCTACATGCAGGCTGTCAGCAGTCGGATCAAATCCAATATAGAATACTGCCTTACCGTTATTTACCAAATCTCTAATTTCATCTTCATCTGTTGTCTGTGCTATAAGCCCTCTGGCTACAAGCTCGTCATAAATCTGCATGTCCTATAGACCTCCTCTTTTTTCTTATATATATAAATCTGTCGCAGTCATTTACATCATCACAATATCTCTTATCAATATAAATATGCACCAAACTGCCACACAGACAGTTATTATAACATTTAACCATGTCCAGTGACAAGTAAGTTCAACCATAAATCTAACTGTTTTACTATATTATTTACTATTTCTCATCTACATCTTCCTGTTTCTGCATTCTCTTTTCTCTGCAGATTCCAGCAGCCATAGCCACCATCAGAAAAATGTAAGGTGTTGTGAGCGACTGGTTGAGGTTGAAGAATGCCTGGGTCGCATAGCCTGCTATCCCCAGGGCGACTGCTATACACTCGCAAAGATTTCGGTCGGTACCGCCGAATGCACACTTTATCATGCTCACAAATGCTGACACGATAAGTCCTATATATGTCACAGCACCCAATATTCCCGTTGTCACCAGATACTGCAGATACTCATTGTGCGCATTGTCATACACAACTCCGACTTTTGCCATCATCTCGTCATAGAATCCGGATGTCATTATATCCATAACCGATTCATTACCATATCCGAATAGTTTATTCCTGTCTCTTATACACATCTGACGCTGCCGACGATAAGGCTC
>URJU01000144.1 GCA_900548315.1 uncultured Coprococcus sp.
AGATTACTACGCGTCTCGTGGGCTCGGAGATGTGTATAAGAGACAGATATATAAAAATAGCATCTGACAATCTTGCTGACAATCTGCTTATAATTTTTTTAATTATTTTCAAATTAATAAGTCGGTAATATTGGTGCTTCCACCGCCAGGCTCACATTTCATCTGCATTATTATAACGCTGTGCTTTTCACATTCCCCTTATTTCTCTCAGATTTGATACAAATTTATCCTTACAAGCGCCTTATTTGTCCCTTCAAACACAAAATTCCCACAAATTATCCTCAGGCACAAAAAATCCCGCCAAAAGAGAAAATTTTCTCTCTGGCAGGGACTATTATGTCTCACGTGATACAAAACCGCATCCACTGTTATTCTTTTGTCTCATTACACAATCTTACTGACACATTTCAGTGTCAATGTATCTTACCATCTTTTTCTATATCTTACTTTTTATTAGACTTACTTTTTATTACTATCTCTTCCTCTTCGCCTTTGCCTTGAGTGCTTCCTCTTTCCTTCTCTCGTTCTCCTGAAGTATGAGCTTCTTCATGCCGTCAAGTTTTTTCTGGTTCAGCTTTATCTGCTCCAGCTCACTCTCAGCCACCTGCTGTGCCTCTTCACTCTGAAAGCTGACAAACTTGTCAAATGCCCCCGGATAGGCAAATGTCTTTTCTATATTATTATAAGAAAATACAATTCTTATATGGCTTCCATCACATTCCATAACACTGCCTTCACCAAACTTCACATGGTTTACTTTTTCATTCTCAAACATTATTACATCCTCCTATCCATATTATTTCCATCTACAATACTCTTAAAACAAGCGCATTAAAATTGCTATATGATACACCTGTCTGTTTCGATTCGCAAGGCTGCCTTCTGTTCACTAAAGCTTCTTCTTGCTACTAAATATACTGTAACAAAAAAATCGGCACTTTTTCCAGTTAAAAATGCCGACTTTTTTATTTTCGTGAAAATAGTCACTGCGAGTCATTGTTTTTGTTCATTATTGATTTCTCAAACTCATGAACCATACAAAATATGCTCATATTTTTACCAAGTCATATTGTGCACTTTTAATCTATCTTGCATTTGCCCTCAGAAGCTCTGCAACTTCCGTCTCTGTTGCAAGTGAGAGTGCCTTTGCTGTCAGCTCGTCTGCTTCAGCCTTCGACCACTTGGCTATCGTTCCTCTTGTCGCAAGGACTGATGTGGCACTGACTGAAAACTCTCCCAGCCCAAATGATATGAGGAGAGGTATGAGCAGCGGATCTGCTGCCGCCTCACCGCACATGCCTACCATGATGCCCGCTGCATTTGCCGCCTCGATGATGTTCTTCATGGAGCGGAGAACTGCAGGATTGTAGGACGAGTACAGATACGCAACCTTCGCATTGCCACGATCGACCGCCATGGTGTACTGTGTCAGGTCATTTGTTCCTATACTGAAGAAGTCAGCCTCCTTTGCGAGCAGATCTGCTATAAGACTTGCCGCAGGTGTCTCTATCATCACACCGACCTGGATATCCTTATTGTATGCTATGTTCTCAGCATCAAGCTCCGCCATAAGTTTCTTAACAAGAGCCTTCACACTTCTGATCTCATCAACACATGTGACAAGCGGTACCATGATCTTAATATCGCCAAATGCACTCGCACGGAGAAGTGCCCTCAGCTGTACTCTGTATGAATCTTTATTCTGCAGACAATATCTCACTGCTCTGAAACCTAAGAACGGATTATCCTCTTTCTCAAGTCCAAGGTATGGAATATCCTTGTCACCACCCACATCGAGGGTTCTGATGATGACTTCTCTACCTTCCATGGTCTCAGCTGCTGCCTTGTATGCCTGGAACTGCTCTTCCTCAGACGGGAGCTCCGATACGCCCATGAACAGAAACTCTGTTCTGAAAAGGCCAACGCCCTCTCCGTCACATGCGGCAACCTGCTTTGCATCCTCCGGATTACCGATATTGCCATACAAATGTACCTTTACACCGTCAGCTGTGACTGTGTCTTTGCCTCTGTATACCTCAAGAAGTGCCTTATCGCTAAGATACTTCTCTCTCTTTGCCTGATATTTCTCTATCTCTTCCTGAGACGGATCAAGTATGCAGATTCCATCGCATCCGTCAACTACTGCTGTCATGCCATCCGAAACCTTGTCAACTATTCCGTCCACACTGAGTACCGCCGGTATCTCAAGTGCCCTCGCAAGAATAGCTGAGTGAGATGTCTTGCCGCCAACTGCGGTGATGATTCCTGCCACATTCTCCTTGACGATTCCCGCTGTCATGGATGGGGTGAGATCCTCAGCCACAAGGATAGTTCCGGCTGGAACCTCTGATATGTTCATGTCCGGCGTGCCAGTAAGTATCTTGAGCATTCTCACCTTGATGTCGCCGATATCTGTGGCTCTCTGTCTTGTGAGTTCGTCATCTGCCATCTGGAACATTCCAGCAAACATATCACATGTACTCTCAAATGCCGCCTCTGCACAGGTTCCACTCATGATGGCACCTTTTGTTATCTCATCCATCCCCGGATCTGTGAGGAGAAGTATGTGTCCTTCAAGTATCTCGGCATTATGCTCTCCGACACTCTCTTTCATAGCCTCTGCCATGGCATGAGTCTTTTCTGTAAATGCCGCAACAGCATCGTCATATCTCTTGATCTCTGCATCTGTATCTGTGATCGTTCTGTTCTCATATTCCGGTTTTGCGTCAGATATGATCACAACCTTTCCAACGCCGTAGCCGGATGAACCCGCGATTCCTTTATTCATAAGAAAACCTCCAATTATTCTCTATACAACAAATGGTACTCCAGCCGAGTACCATTTGCCTGTAAAATGTACCGAAGTCTGATTTCAGATTTCAAATATAAATAGTCCGCTTCGACGTCAGGGCAATATACCTGTACTACATGCTGTATTACTCGCCGAATCCTGACTCAATAAGCTCAACTGCCTTTGCAAGAGCTTCCTTCTCGTCTGCACCGTCACACTCTATTGTAACCTCTGCACCACACTTGATGCATGCTGCAATGATGAGCATTACGCTCTTGGCATTGATCTTCTTTCCTGCCACATCAAGAGTTACTGCGCATGAGAACTTTGTCATCTCCTTTGCAAATACTCCTGCTGGTCTCATATGTAGTCCCTGTTCATTTACTACTTTTACTGTCTGTGCTACCATAATTTCTTCTCCTTCTTTTACGGACGGACCACCTGTATTCGTTATGAAGCTTTGGGCTAATGACACATCCTTTTCAGGGTCGCTCCCGCTTATTTCGACCTGCAGCGTATGCAACAACTGGCGGTTTTCCAGTTGTTGCCGATAATCGTCAATATGTTTTCCATTGACGATTATCTAAGGACCGGCGGTCTCAAATTCCCCTCAAAGGATGTGTCAGTATCCAGCAGCCAATCTATTCTGTGCGTGGTCCTGTCTCTTAATAAAATCTTATATTTGTGGAATTTCGTGAAATAATCCTGTTTCATTCTAACCATATGGCATCACAGTCAGATTACCATTTCATCTTTTCATTTGAGCCATGTATAGCTATTTCACAAACTCCAATTGTATAAATTATAACATTCTGTCGTTTTTTGTGCATTACTTTTGTGCATTTTTTTACTCCTGCACATTTTTCTTAATAAGGCCAAGCATGATACATGTAATCACTGATCCAACAAGCCATGAAATGATGTATGGTAACCAGTTGCCTACTGTTGCGAATACGAAGATTCCGCCGTGAGGTGCCATCAGTGTACATTTGAACGCTGCTGACATTCCACCTGCAACTGCTGCGCCTACGAGTGTACATGGTATTACGTGGAGTGGATCTGCAGCTGCAAATGGTATTGCACCCTCTGTGATGAATCCACATGACATTACAATATTTGATACTGTTGAGTTTCTCTCTGCCTTTGTGAACTTCTTAGGGAAGAAGATACATGCAAGAGCAATTCCAAGTGGAGGTACCATACCACCTACCATAACTGATGCCATTGAGATATAGCACGCCTGAACTGCAGGATCTGTTATCGGTGTGCCTGCTGCTGTAAGTTCGGCAGCTGTAGAAAGTACTGTAACTCCATATACATATGCAGCCTTGTTGATAGGACCGCCCATGTCTATCGCCATCATACCGCCGAGGATGATTCCAAGTGGGATGAGAAGATTTTTATTTGCAAGGGCTGTCAGCATATCTGAAAGTCCTGTATTGATCAATCCAATAATCGGATTGAGTATAAATATCATAAGTACTGCAACTATAAACATACCAACAAGTGGGTATATAAGTGTTGGCTTGATTCCCTCCAGTGACTTAGGGAATTTGGAG
This sequence comes from uncultured Coprococcus sp., assembly GCA_900548315.1. Lineage (GTDB taxonomy): Bacteria > Bacillota > Clostridia > Lachnospirales > Lachnospiraceae > Coprococcus. The sequence goes on from URJU01000144.1 coordinate 4,351, forward strand.
CAGATCTTTCTAAGAAGAAGAACTACATATCCTGCAAGGAAACCTGCTGCGATACCGCCGAGGAAACCTGATACTGTATTTCCGCCGCCTTCTGCGACGAATCCAAACTTTGATATAAATGACTGGAAGCCGCCAAGGTTATCTCCTGCCCATACATAACCGGACAAGGCTGCATTTCCGGAAGATGCCAGGATACCGCCGAGGAAACCAACCGCAAGTCCAGGTCTGTCTGCTATAGACTCTGCTATAAATCCTGCAAGCACCGGAACCATCACGCCCATCGCCAGGCCACCGGCATACTTGAAGAATGCTGAGAGCGGAGTCATGGAACCGAAGTTGGATCCACCTGTTGCACCAAATCCGCAAAGTGTATCTATAAGGAATGCAAGAGCTGTGAGGATACCACCGCCGATTACGAATGGGAGCATGTGTGATACTCCGTTCATAAGATGCTTGTATATTCTGCTTCCCACACTGCCATTTGCACTGCTTGACTCTTTTCTGCCGCCCTCCTCGTGGTGAACAGGAACCTGACCATCCACGATCTTCTGTATGAGCTCCTCAGGCTTGTGTATTCCGTCTGCCACTCTTGTGAAAAGAACCGGCTTTCCATCAAATCTTGCTGTTTCAACACTCTTGTCAGCTGCAACTATGATACCATCACAGTTTGCGATTTCTTCATCAGTAAGTATATTTTTTGCTCCGCCTGAGCCATTTGTCTCAGCCTTTAAAGCATATCCCATCTTGGCGCCGGCCTTCTCAAGTGCCTCGGCTGCCATATATGTGTGAGCTATTCCTGTAGGACACGCTGTAACTGCAAGTACTCTAAACCCTTTCTTCTCAGGAGCCTTCTCAACCGTCTTTTCCTCAGTCTTCTCTGCTGTCTCCTCTGGGAACTTTTCGTTCTCGTATTTGTCAACGACTGCAAGGAAGGCATCCTTGTCAGCTGCCTTCAGAAGCTCTGCTCTGAAGTCCTCATCCATGAGAAGCATAGACAGTCTTGAAAGTACCTCAAGATGTACATCCGATCCGCTC
>URJU01000145.1 GCA_900548315.1 uncultured Coprococcus sp.
ATATAAAAAGTGCGGGACATCTCTGTTTTAGAGACTCCCGCACTTTCGATTTCTTTTATATGCAATTCTGAATTTTTGGCACTTTTATTATAAAACTTCTATAACGTACTCTTTGTTGAATGAATGTCCACTCTCAAGGCTGTTTGAATACTCACGGTCTTCTAGTTCACCGGAATAGCCCTCCCTATCGCATCTGCCAAACCAAGGCTCTATGCAGACAAATGGTGCATGCTTCTTGGCAGGCGACCATATACCGATCTGTGGCACGTCAAATTTCAGCTGGAGAACCGGCTTATCCGATACGTCCTTGAGTGTCACGGTATTTATACCCTTTCCATCAATTATAAGAGCATCCTCGTCAAACATCTCATCATTAAGTTTCAACACACCATCCGTGAGGCTATGAGTAACTGTCCTGCTGCCAAGAACACCACTTTCTGTAAGCAGACCACATTCAACCTCGGACTTACTTGTATGCATATCAAGTGAATACCCATTTACACCGCCATCGCAGGCAAATGCAGGATGTGCACCTATTGAGAAATGAAGCTTTCCAGCGCCTGTGTTAACCACTGTCCACATCACATGAACACCTGTGCCCTCAAGTCTGTAACCGATACGAAGTGTAAAATCAAATGGATAGTTCTTCTGCCACTTCTCATCCTTCACAAGCTCAAACCACACTGTATCCTCTGTCTGCTCTGCCACCACAAACTCGCTGTCCCTTGCAAAACCATGCTGCGGAATACCCTCATATGTGACTCCATCATGTCTGTATGTCTGATTCTCAAGCTTTCCGACAAATGGAAACAGCACCGGAGAAACTCTTCCCCAATATGCCGCATCTCCGCACCACATATACTCTCTATCCGTCTCGTTACTCTTCAGACTCACAAGCTCTGCACCGTGAGTATTTACTCCAATAGCAATTCTGTCATTTTTTAATTCAACAATACCCATCATGTCCTCCTATACTCCAGCCAGTCCAGCTGATCATAATTTGCAAATTATTATACACCTTCACAACATTATAACACAGGTACAAAAAAATACGGTTGCTTAATGAACTAATAAGCAACCGTATTTTATATAATTAAGCAATAGTCGCTGTCGAGGTCCCAAGTATCACATGAATACCCTTCTCCTTTGCCTTGCTGATGACATGATCGAAGGACGAAAAGTCATAGTGCCCCTCCGTCTTCTCCATGATATGCCATGCAAATTCCGCTATACGGATGACATTGCACCCAAGCTCTACTATATTGTCCATATCCTCATCGATCATGGATATGTCCCACTGCTCTGGATAATAATCCACACCTCGTTATCCAAGCGCGATCATTCTGTTGATGCAACGGGAAGCTCCCTCCATCACCTCATCAGAAAGGACTATCTCTTCGCCACCTGTGCCCTTTAATACATTCAATATGTCAACCAGGGTAGTAAGCTTCATATTATGGCACATCAGCTTTGAAGAAATTGGATAGAACATTTTGTCAGGGCACTCATACTGAAGATGCTCCACAATACTGTGCTCTGTACCGATGATAAATTCTTTTTTCTCTGACTTTCTGGCATATGCCATAATTCCTGTGGTTGAACCTACATAATCAGCCTCTGCAACTACATCCGGCCTGCACTCAGGATGGACAAGAAGTTCCGCATGTGGATGTAACTCTTTTGCCTTCAAAGCATCATCTAGGGTAACCGCAAGATGTCTAGGACATCCGCCGTTGAAAAATACAAATTCCTTTTCCGGCATCTGCTTTTGAACATAGTTTCCAAGATTCGGATCTGGAATAAAAAGAATCTTGTCATTATCAAGCTTGCTGCATATCTGCACTGCAGATGAGGATGTCACACATACATCACAGGCAGTTTTCAATTCAGATGTCGTATTTATATAGGCGACAACCGCATATCCCGGATACTTCTTCTTCATCTCATTCAGCGTTTCAAGGTTCATCTGCTCAGCCATCGGACATCCGGCCTCAGGGTTAGGCAGGTACACATTCTTATCAGGGGACAATATCTTACATGTCTCCGCCATAAAACGCACACCACACATTATTATATTTTTGCGGGAATCCTTGCTCGCCTCCACGCTAAGACCATATGAATCTCCCATATAATCTGCAACTTCAAGAATCTCATGTCCCTGATAAGCATGTGCCAGTATGCAGAAATCTTTCTCTTTCTTCAGTCTGATTATCTCTTCCTGTATCTCTTTTATCGTCATTTTATTCTCTCCAAATCATTTTATGTTATTTCTCCCACTCCTGCCACGGAACAAGGAAACCTGTCTCATCAAGTTTCTGCTCTATGTTGTCCAAGATCTCTTCACTTGGAGCCTCTATCAGATGGTAATGATATCCATTCGTAGCATTTCCAAGCAGGGACGACTGGCTGTTTTCCAATTTTTTCATAAATTTTGCCACGTCGTATCTGGAAGCAATATTCATCTTTGCAGTAACACGATTGTACACTGTATGACTTATACTTACATTCTTTACAACACCGCCATAATCTACTATGATCGTGAGTTCTTCCTCAGTCCTGTCATAACCGTGTTTTACTTTAAACTCTCTTTGACATTTTGATTCATTCTTGTATATATAACCCCTGTTAGTTGCAATTATGCCATCATCAGCCGCCCTGATCACTGCAATGTCCTGCACTATTATCTGTCTGCTGACTTCAAATTCTGACGCAAGCTTATTTGCCGGAACAGGAGCATCTGAATTCTTCACAATGTCAAGTATCCTTTCCCTTCTCTCTTTTGCCTTCACTTTATTCCTCCGCATGAAGATTTTTCATCGATATATCCATTATAGGTGAGCTGTGGGTAAGCGCACCGCTTGATATATAATCCACTCCCAATGATATCAGTCTCTCTATGTTCTCTTTTGTAACATTGCCTGAACATTCTGTCTCCGCACGTCCATCGATCAAATCGATCGCAGCCCTCATCTGATTCGTTGTCATATTGTCAAGCATAATGATATCGGCTCCCGCTTCAACAGCCTCCTTTACCTGATCCAGTGTCTCAACTTCAACCTCTATCTTGCGGACAAATGGTGCATACTCCTTTGCCATTCTCACTGCATTGCTTATACTTCCCGCAGCGCCTATATGATTATCCTTAAGCAATACTCCATCCGACAAATTGTATCTGTGATTGCTGCCTCCGCCGACTCTGACTGCATACTTCTCAAATATACGGCAATTAGGTGTGGTCTTTCTGGTATCCAGCAGAGTAGTCTTGCTTCCTTTAAGAAGTTCTGCAACCTCGTGGGTATATGTAGCTATGCCACTCATACGCTGGAGATAATTAAGCGCAACCCTCTCGCCAGAGAGAAGAACCCTGATATCACCAGTCACAATTCCCATAAGCTGGCCAGCCTTCACCTCATCGCCATCTTTGCAGAAGAACTCAACCTCAGTGCTGTCATCTAAAAGTGTAAATACTCTTGCATATACATCAAGTCCTGCAATGATTCCATCCTGCTTGCATATCAGGTCTACTTTTCCTTTCTGTGCCTTTGGCATCACCGCATTTGTGGATACATCCTCACTTGTGATATCCTCCTGTAAAGCCATCATTATAAGCTTGTCCGCATTCAATTTCATTGTTATCTGATTCATTCTCAGCCTCTTCTTTCCGTTTCTGTCAAAACTATATTCTTATATTCTCTAAATAAACCATCTATATCTTCATATTCAGACAGATCTATGTTGTCTTCTCCACAGCCTCTGTGCTCTCTGCTGAACATGATATCATCTGCCGCCCTCTGTGCAAATACAAGCGACTCAAGTAACGAATTGCTTGCCAGTCTGTTTCTGCCATGCACTCCATTACATCCGGCTTCTCCTACCGCGTACAATCCTTCCATGGATGTCCTTCCGGCGAGATCTGCCTTCACTCCGCCCATGTGGTAATGCTGAGCCGGCACAACCGGTATCGGTTCAACAAGCACATCATACCCCTCATCCTTGCACTGCTTGTATATATGTGGAAAATGCTGCAAGATCACATCTCTTCCAAGCGGTCTCAGATCTTCCCATACATGCTCCGTTCCATCTATCTCCATCTGTTTCCATATTGCGTGGCTGACTACATCACGAGGCTGCAGTTCATCTGTAAACCTTTCCCCCGCCTTGTTAAGAAGCCATGCGCCTTCGCCTCTCACAGATTCAGATATCAGAAATCTTCTTCCTTTATTCCGGCTAAACAGTGTCGTCGGGTGGATCTGCACATAATTCAGATTCTCTACCTCTACTCCATGTTTTAAGGCAATTGCTATGGCATCACCTGTTATATGAGCAAAATTCGTTGAGTTCTTGTATATACCTCCGATTCCACCACACGCCAATACAACGTTGTTGGATCTAAGTATGCTTATGTTCTTCGCCTCATCAGCTATAACCACTCCACCACAGGCATTGTCATTGCAGACGATGTCGAGCATAGTCGTATACTCATATATCTCTATATTGGATTTCTCCTTTGCACACTCCAGCAAAGTGGAGGTAATCTCTTTGCCAGTAATATCCTCATGAAACAATATTCTTGGCTGGCTGTGAGCTCCCTCCTTGGTGAAGGCAAGCTTTCCGCTCTCATCCCTCTCAAATCTGACTCCAAGCCTTATCAATTCTCTGATAACAAGATTCGATGATCTGATCATAAGATCGACTGTCTTTTTATTGTTCTCATAATGGCCGGCTCTCATGGTGTCTTCAAAATAATCTTCGTAATCCTCCTCACCTCGCAGCATACATATGCCGCCCTGAGCCAAAAAAGAGTCGGACTCATCAGCCCGCCTTTTTGTGATAATACAGACTTTTTTTGTCTCTGGAAAATTCAACGCACAGGACAAACCTGCAGCGCCAGTTCCCACGATAATAACATCATATACAGTGTTCATCATTTCTCCTCTTCAAGTAGGCATCATATTATTCTTTATAACCTGACTTGCATATAAACATAACATATGTAAACACATATGTAAAGATATATGTAATGTTATGTGTAAACTTTTGATGTAAACCCTTTTGATGCAGTTTCCATACATATAAATATTTTCGTCATCTTGTCTGTATATCGTCTCTACTTTAAAACCTTCTTTATCTGTTTCTCTGTGGCAATCGGGTAGATATCATCCATATGCTTCACTATCCTCTCCCATGACTCCTCCGGGCTCTCACCATATGCAGACGTCACGTGGTCATATCCCCACAGCTTCTCCGGCATGGAATACACAGCCACATTCCAGCCGTATTCCGTCCCCTTTTTGTTCACCCGCTTTCTGAAGTCACAGGCACACAGGTAGG
>URJU01000146.1 GCA_900548315.1 uncultured Coprococcus sp.
TTATCGTCGGCAGCGTCAGATGTGTATAAGAGACAGCTTCTAAATATTACCACACTGATGTGTGTATGTCAACAACTTTTTTCACATACTTTACAACCATATCTCAATGACAGATTGTGTTATATATCTATAAAAGCTGTCGTTTGCTGTCTGCTCACGCGACAACTTTTATAAGATACCACCACTGCACTCTTATGTCAAGGACTTTTTTTATTTATCTGACAATTGTGTGCAATTGTTGCAAACCGCACTCGCAGCATCAAATCTGCTAATCAGTCTAGTCTTCCTCTGGATATGTGAATCCCCATGATCTTCTAAACTCTGTCATCATATCCATGACATCCTTTGTATAGCTCAGATACATATCGCCATCTCCAGATATTGCTTTTTCCATATCCTGAAGTTCATAAGCAAGAGCATCCGCATTATCACCTGCCGCCACGGTTTCGATTCGTCCTGTATCCGTGTAGGTGACTTTCGCCTCCCATGCCCTTGGATACTCCAACACTTCTATATACCCTTTTTCGCATGATACCATTCCACGTTTCGGCTGTTTTGAGTGGAGTGACAGCATAACAGTTGCCATCTGTCCTTCCTTATTCATAAGCAACAGCCCTGCCTGCTCATCTACTCCTGTAGGAGCCGGCTTAACCTGTGAAAGAAGTCTGTCTGGCTTTGAGTCCATGAACCACCTTATAAACGACAGAGCATACACTCCTATATCCAGCATTGCTCCTCCCGCAAGATTTCTATTGAAAAATCGATTGCTCATATCATAGTCCTTGAAACTTCCAAAGTTCATGGTTATAAGATTGACTCTGCCAAGTGTGCCTGAGTCCAACAACTCTCTGAGTTTCCTGTATATCGGCATATGATAAATAGTCATTGCCTCTCCTATTACCACTCCATGTTGCTTTGCCAGTTCTAACATCTCGCCTAATTCACTGCTATTCAACGTAATAGACTTCTCCACAAGTATGTGTTTTCCATTCTCTATCGCTTTTCTCATGAACTGTATATGTGTATTATGCGGAGTTGTTATATATATCACGTCCACATCCGGATCAGTGAACATTTCATTATAGTTGGAATATACTTTCCCTATGCCATATTTCTCAGCAAACGTTACGGCCTTGTCATATGTCCTGTTTCCCACAGCATAAATATTTTTGCCATTCTTTTGGAGTGCCACCGCCATCTCATTTGCTATAACACCTGTTCCGAGAACTGCCCATTTGATATCCTTCATATCTGTTTCCTCCATATAATATATGTATTTCCATTGCATTATTGTTGACTGCAAAAGCAACTATGTAATTTGATTTCACTTAATTCTCATGCATGTAATTTTCTTTCGCACGCAATATCACACATGAAAACAATTGTCAAATAACATATACATATCTTTGACACCCACATATCCACGTACAGCTATCAAACGCCCTGTGATCATTCCTTTGTATATGCCATTGCCTGTTCATGTCTTACTATAGACTCATATGATTCCTTTCTCATGGATGCAAGCAGCAGATAGATCATCTCTACTACCATGGTTGCTGACACCCGTGAAAAACAATATCCATCAAGAAATAATTTTTCACGAGTTGCCGTAGTGATATGGTATGTGCTCATTTCAGCCACACTTGACTTATCACTGTTTGTAATGGAGATTGTAACCGCGCCACGACTCTTTGCAGCCTCCAATATCTGTATAACCCCTGTTGATTCCCCAGAATTCGATATCGCAATCACAACATCTTTGCCCGTAATGTTATAACTATATCCAAGTTCAGTCTCCCATATCGGTGTCGATACCGCTCGTATTCCTATCTGACTAAGCTTATAAGACCCATCCATGGCAACTGGTATCGTGTTGCCCACTGCCGCCATGAGAACTGTATCAGCATTGTTTATCACTTCCAATATTTTCTTTAATTCGCACCTGTCAATCATGGCAACTGTCTGCCTCAATTCCTCCATTTTATTTGACAATATGCCTCTCAGAGAACCATCTATATCGTCTACTGATATATGTCCGGATATCTCTCCTTCATCCTAAGCATCCACGAGTTCCCTTGCCAGTGATATCTTGAGATGGTGAAATCCCTTCAGTTCTATCCTCTTGCAAAACCTCGATACCGATGCCTCACTGACACCACATTCCTTAGCCAACTCCCCAACGGTCATGTCCACCACCTGTTTGGGATTTCTGACTATATAATCGCCTATTTTCTTTTCTGTATCAAAGAACGAATCCATTGATGCACATATCTGATTTATAACCGATCCTTCCATTTTTTCTGCCCTTTTTCTTTGTAAATGATATTCTTCAATTATTCTTTTTGCATCATTTCCTTTGAAAATATTGTTTCAAATTATGTAACCAATAAATTTGTTTTCACGTTATTCCAGTGTTTAAAATCTATTTTCATATCATATCTACAACTCTACCATTCTTATCATGTCCAGTCAAACAGATCACATAAAAACAGAGCATCCGAAATAACATCCTGATGCTCTGTTTTGGTCGACTTTCTTCTATATAAATATATTTATCCGTTTTATTCGCCCTGTGCTATATTTCTGGCAACATATACACCGCTTGCAGATGCATGGGACAGCGAGTGGGTTATACCACTTCCATCGCCTATGATGTACAGTCCCTTGTATCTTGTCTCGAGCTTTTCATCAACCTCGACCTCCATGTTGTAAAACTTGACCTCCACTCCGTATAACAGTGTATCTTCATTCGCCGTTCCAGGAGCGATCTTGTCAAGTGCATATATCATCTCTATTATTCCATCCAAGATCCTCTTCGGAAGGACAAGGCTCAGATCACCCGGTGTGGCATTGAGTGTAGGTGTTATAAACGCCTCATCTATCCTGCTCTGGGTTGATCTCTGTCCTCTTATTAGATCTCCAAATCTCTGCATTATGACGCCTCCTCCCAACATATTGCTGAGTCTTGCTATGCTCTCTCCGTAACCATTTGAATCTTTGAACGGCTCAGAGAAATGCTTTGCCACAAGCAATGCAAAATTTGTATTGTCAGTCTGTTTTGCCGGATCCTCATAGCTGTGACCATTTACCGTTATGATTCCATTCGTATTTTCTGTAACAACAGCGCCCTTCGGGTTCATGCAGAAGGTTCTTACCTTATCCCCGTATTTTTCTGTTCTGTAGACTATCTTGCTCTCATAAAGTTCATCTGTCAGATGGGCAAATATAGCCGCGGGCAGCTCAACTCTAACTCCTATATCTACTCTGTTGGATTTGGTTGGCACATTAAGATCCTTGCACACCGTTTCCATCCATTTGCTGCCACTTCTTCCAACGGATATGATACATTTGTTACAAGCAAATGTTCCCTTCTTGCAGCATACACTATATGTTCCATCGTCTAGCTTTTCCACAGTCTGTATAGGTGTATCAAAATAGAAATCCACTTTATCCTGAAGATATGCATATAGATTTTCAAGAACTATATAATTGATATCCGTCCCAAGATGTCTCACCGAGGCATCCAGAAGATGAAGCCTATTCTGCAGGCACACCGTCTTGAATTTGGTCCCCGCAGTGGAATAAAGTTTCGTCCCTTTTCCGCCGTATTCCATGTTGATATCATCCACGTACTTCATGAGGTCTATAGCCTCACTCTTTCCAATATATTCATACAGGTTTCCACCAAAATCATTTGTTATATTGTACTTTCCATCAGAAAATGCTCCTGCGCCTCCAAATCCACTCATGATAGAGCAGCTCTCGCACCCCACGCAACTATTGATCTTTGTACCATCTATCGGACATTTCCTTCGTCTTAGTTCATGACCCGCCTCAAACACTGCAACCTTGAGTTTTGGGACCTGCTTTGTCAGCTCGTACGCCGAGAATATTCCTCCTGGTCCTGCCCCAATAATTATCACATCATACTTCATACACACGCCCTCCAATTTAATTTTAAAATTTTTGTAAACCTATAACTTCTCAGATATTTTTGCATAAAAATATAGTTGACCACAACATTCCTTGTCGTAGTCAACTATTATCGGTAGCTGGTAGATACGCCCAACCATATTATGGGCTTATACATATAATTATATTTTCTATTCGCAAATACAATCACACTAATCATATCTACGATATCCTGTCTCAGTCAAATATCTGTGTTTATATGGACATTACAACATAACCCTCCGTTCCCATCTTTAAAGATTATATCATATCGCCTGTATTTTGCAAAGACATCTATCTTGATCATGCTGACATTATAATGATACCTTATCATAATGATACAACAATTGCTGCGATGAGTGTTCCGAGCAAAAACAATATACATATTACTAAGAGGGTTTTCATATATTTTCTCTTTTTCTTTCTCATGGATTCTAGGATACCGGTAGAATAGAACACTGCAACCAGCAATGCGCCTATTGCAATTCCAATAAGGGATCCTACCAAATAGTCATACACCGGAAGATTATTATCTCCGCCAAGCACCAACATCACCAGTCCTGCAACGAGCGAAACCAATCCCACTATGCTGATTATACGCAATCTCATCAGCAATGTATTCTTCTCATTTTCTGCATAATCCGCTACAAGCTGCAATCTCTCTTTCTCTTCATTATTCACGTCCTCACCCGTCCTTTCTCCATCAATGATATCCCTGATATCAACATCATAAAAATCTGCCAGTTCCACCAAAATACTGAGATCCGGCATGTTGCTGCCTGTCTCCCACCTTGATACGCTGCGATTGGTTACTCCAAACCGCTCTGCAAGTTGTTCCTGGGTAAGCTGTTTTTCTTTTCTCAGTTCTCTTAGAAATGAACCTACATTTTTCTGATCCATATCTGTTGCCTCCTTTCAATTGATATGGTAGTGTTTTTCGGGTGTTTTTCACAGGACACATTGCGGGAATTGGCTATTTTCAGCTAATACAAGGTCAAAATAAGGTCAAATCCCATTTTTTGTCAGAAAAAAAGACCTCCGAGGGCGAACCCTCGAAGGTCTGAAAATTCTTTATTTATGCAGTTTATCAGCGATTACTCGATGATAGTAGCAACACGTCTTGATCCTACAGTACGTCCACCCTCACGATATCAGATCAGTGTATTGCGGTGTGCAAATGGTGATTTTTCGTGTGATTTGTGGAGGAAAATCCGGATTTTCCACTGTTTCCGTGTAGTTTTTGGGAATTTTGTTATCATGGTGTTATCACTGTCTCTTATACACATCTCCGAGCCCACGAGACGCGTAGTAATCTCG
>URJU01000147.1 GCA_900548315.1 uncultured Coprococcus sp.
GGATATCAAAAATATAAATGTGGCAAAGTTTGATGGTGTTGTGAAAGCTGTGAAGGATGGGGATGCAGACTACGGAGTTCTGCCTATAGAGAATTCTTCAGCCGGATTTGTAAATGGAATATATGATATGGTCGGCAGCAGCGGTCTTACCATAGTCGGAGGCGATGAGGTCAAGGTTGCCCATATGCTGATGGGACTTCCGGATGCAGAGATATCAGATATAAAGACTGTGTACTCTCATCCACAGGGACTTATGCAGTGCAGTGAGTTTCTGGAGGCTTGCGGGTACGCCCAGTGCCCTGCTGCCAACACTGCGGTCGGTGCAGTGAAGGTGAGGGATGACGGGGACAGATCACAGGCGGCGATAGCCAGCGCGCTGGCAGCGGATATATATGGGCTTAAGATACTCAGGGATGACATAGTCAACAATGAGAACAATACGACCAGATTCATCATACTCTCAAAGAGAAAAGAATATGTGAAGACGTCGAAGAATATATCCATATGCTTTTCGCTGCCGCATGAGAGTGGAACACTCTACAGCATACTTGGGCATATAAAGCATGATGGACTCAACATGACAAGCATAGAGTCGAGACCTCTCAGGGGCAGAAAATGGGAATATTCATTCTTTATAACTCTTGAGGGAAGTCTGATGGATGCGGCTGCGATAGATGCACTTGAAAGAATAGCAAAGGATTCAATGGATTTTAAGATCATAGGAACGTATTGATATATTATTTAACAGGAGGTGGGGAAAATGGCAAATAAAATATTTGCCGCCATCGATGTGGGGTCCAACGAGTTGTCAATGAAGATATATGAGATAACTCCGAAAAAAGGGGCGAAGGAGATCGATTATGTCAACAGTACAGTTGAACTCGGAAGCGATACCTACAACAGTGGCAAGATCACAGAGGAATCAACAGTGAAGGTGTGCGAGATACTGAACAAGTTCCGCAGAAAGATGAAAGAGTATGATGTGCGTGATTATAAGGCGTATGCATCTTCTGCCGTGCGTGAGGCGGAGAACTCAGTCATGGTTCTTGAGAGGATAAAACAGCACACAGGCGTCGACGTTACGGTGCTCAGCAATTCGGAACAGAGGTTTATGAATTACAAGGCCTGCGCTGCAAAGTACAGATTTGGACAGGAGGAGACCAAGAACAGAGCTCTGCTCGATATCGGTGCGGGAAGTCTCCAGATATCCATATTTGACAAGCAGAATCTCATACAGACACAGAATCTTCCGATAGGAGCAGTGAGGATCAGAGACTATCTTGCAAAATATGGTGCCGACACGGTTGCCCTTGAGAATATCATGGAGGAGTTTGTGTCGAATTTCATAGAGGAGTTCAGAAATCTCTTTATAAACGACAAGGATATAAAGAGCATCATAGCGATCGGCGATGGAATTGCGAACCTGAAGAAGGTCGGACCTGAGCTGAAGATTGTGGACAAGATCACAAGAGACCAGTTCAGAGTTCTCTACCACAAGGTTGTTGAGACCACTCCGGAGATCCTCTCTGAAAAGTATGGGGTCCCGTATGAGAGGGCAACGCTCATGCTGCCTATGGCGATCATATACCAGTCATTTCTGGACAATTCAAGGGCGGAGGACATAATAACCCCTGATGTAACCTTCTGTGACGGTATAGTTGCCGATTACATGGATAAGCATGGAACACTGCTTATAGATAAGGATTTTGACGAGGACATCATAGCGTCCGCCAACAGCATAGCAAAGAAGTACAAGGTCAACAGAAGACATACACAGAACGTAATGCAGAATGCCCTTGATATATTTGACTCATTCAAGGTCATACACGGACTTGGAAAGCGTGAGAGACTGCAGCTCCAGATAGCAGCTATGCTCCACAGCTGCGGTAAGTTTGTGAATATGAACGAGGGAACAATGATGTCATATCATATAATCATGTCCACTGAGATACTTGGGCTGTCACATAAGGAGAGGGAGGAGATAGCAAATATCGTAAAGTTCAATGAGTATTATCTCCCATCTCAGACAAAGGCACAGGTATCGCTGATGACTGCGGATTATATGAAGGTGGCAAAGCTCACATCCATACTGAGGATTGCGGATGTGCTGGACAAGAGCCATAGACAGAAGATAGAGAATATGAAGTTTAACTGTAAGGACAGCGTACTCACCATGACGGTCGATACGTTGAATGACATAACACTTGAGGCCGGGGTATTCAGGACAAAGACAGAACTTTTCAGAAAGGTCTTTGGCGTGAAACCTGTGCTTAAGCAGAAAAGGGGGCTGTAATATATGGCAGATAAGAATCCGATTTTTTATAACAGAGAGCTCAGCTGGCTGGAGTTTGACAAGAGATGTCTTTCCGAAGCGAAAGACAAGACTATACCGTTGTTTGAGAGGATAAAGTTTCTCAGCATTACAGCATCCAATCTGGATGAATTCTTTATGGTCAGGATCGCATCTCTGACAGATATGGTGCATGCGGGATACACCAAGAAGGATATTGCGGGCATGACACCGCAGGAGCAGCTTGATGCCCTTCATGTGAGCACAAAGGAATTCATGAAGAACCAGTACCAGACGCTTAACAGATCACTCATCCCTCAGCTTGCACAGAATGGATTGAAGCTTGTAAGACATTACGAGGATCTCACACCGAAGCAGGCAAAGTATGTGGATAAATATTTTGAGAAGGATGTGTATCCGGTCCTCACACCTATGGCGGTCGACTCATCCAGACCATTTCCGCTTGTGCGAAATAAATCGCTGAACATCGGTGCGCTTATATATGATAAGAAGAAAGATGTAACCGATATAGCCACGGTTCAGGTGCCGTCAGTGCTGCCTAGGATAGTGAAACTGCCATCGGAGGAGAAGGATGTCACCGAGATCATACTTCTCGAGGAGGTTATCGAGAAGAATCTTGACAAATTGTTCCTGAGCTATGATATAGTATGCGCATATCCGTACAGGATCATGAGAAATGCAGACTTCTCCATAGACGAGGAGGAGACAGCGGATCTTTTGAAGGAGATAGAAAAGCAGCTCAAGCAGAGACAGTGGGGCGAGGTCATCCGTCTTGAGGTGGATGAGGCTATGGACAAGAAACTCCTGAAGGAACTCAAGAATCACCTCGGAGTAGATGACGAAGTCGTGTACAAGATAAATGGACCTCTTGATCTCACGTTCCTCATGAAGGCAAATGGCATAGAAGGATTTGAACATCTCAAGTATCCAAAGTACAAGCCTCAGCCGGTACCGGGGATGGGCGATTACAGCCATATATTTGACAGGATAAGAAAGGGAGACATACTGCTGTTCCATCCATATTATGAGTTTACACCTGTCATAGAATTTATCAGACAGGCGGCAAATGACCCGGATGTCCTGGCGATAAAACAGACACTCTACCGTGTCAGCGGCAATTCACCTATCATAGCAGCACTTGCTCAGGCAGCAGAAAATGGCAAGCAGGTTACGGTTCTCGTGGAGCTTAAGGCCAGATTTGATGAGGAGAACAATATTGCATGGGCAAAGAAACTTGAGCAGGCCGGTTGCCACGTAATATATGGTCTGGTCGGTTTGAAGACGCATTCCAAGATCGCTCTCGTTGTGAGACGTGAGGAGGATGGAATCAAGAGATATGTTCACCTTGGAACAGGAAACTACAATGATCAGACGGCAAAACTCTACACAGATATGGGCCTTCTCACATGCAGTGATGCCATAGGAGAGGATGCCACTGCGGTGTTTAACATGCTGTCAGGATACTCAGAGCCGAAGAAGTGGAATAAGCTTGCGGTTGCACCTATATGGCTGAAGGACAAATTCCTCATGCTGATAGGACGTGAGGCGGAGAATGCAAGACAGGGCAAGAAGGCGAGGATAGTTGCCAAGATGAACAGTCTGTGTGATCCGGTTATCATGAACGCGCTCTATGATGCGTCAAAGGCAGGGGTGAAGATAGATCTGATAGTCAGAGGAATATGTTGTATCAAGGCAGGAGTGCCAGGGCTTTCTGAGAATATTTCAGTCAGGTCGATAGTGGGAAATTATCTTGAACACTCAAGAATATTCTATTTCTACAATGACGGATTTGAGGATATATACATGGGAAGTGCTGACTGGATGCCTAGAAACCTTGACAAGAGAGTGGAGATCACTTTCCCGGTTGAGGATCCGGGACTCAAGACAAAGGTGAAGGAGATACTCCAGGTACAGCTGGCAGACACCCTCAAAGCACATATCATGCAGCCTGACGGGTCATATGTGAAACAGGATCTCAGGGGAAAGACCAGACTTGATTCACAGATGTATTTCGTGAAGAAAGCACAGGCAGGACAGGAGATAGATGATGATGTGGAGAACACAAGGGTGTTCATACCTATAGAATCCCGCGAGGATGAAACAGACTCACAGACAGAGTGAGAAATGATTTTTTATGCAAATAAAAAAATATTGACATAGCACTGCGGATATGGTATTCTACCATTGCTGTGTGAAACAGTGAACATAGAAGCAGAGTATCCGCTCTCACCTCAGCATGACAGATCATTCGGATCGCAGATTATATTTCATGTCTCGGGTAAATAAATTAGCTTAGAAGAATTGTCAGGCTCAGCCTGTATTTTGAATATGCTTTTTATTAAGAAAGTGGATAGTTTGTTCTATCCACTTTTCTTATGTTATGAGAGTGGCTTACAATAGCAGCTTGTAATACGAAATTTTAAAAATGTGGAGGTAGAGAGTCATTAGCGATTTAATGATCAACGAACAGATTAGAGACAGAGAGGTACGACTCATCGGAGAAGATGGTCAGCTTATAGGAATCATGTCATCTAGAGATGCATTCAAGATGGCACAGGATGCAGGACTTGATCTTGTCAAGATAGCCCCTAAAGCTCAGCCACCAGTATGTAAGATCGTAGATTATGGAAAGTACCGCTACGAGCAGGCTAGAAAAGAAAAAGAGGCCAAGAAAAAGCAGAAGACGATGGAAGTTAAAGAGGTAAGACTTTCACCAAACATTGATTCGAATGATCTTAACACCAAGATCAATCAGGCGAGAAAGTTCCTTGAGCATGGAGACAAGGTTAAGGTTACTCTGAGATTCAGAGGAAGAGAGCTTGCACATGTGGAGCAGTCCAAGGTTATCCTCGACAATTTTGCAGAGAAACTTGCAGAGATAGCTGT
>URJU01000148.1 GCA_900548315.1 uncultured Coprococcus sp.
ATTTATAATTAAATCAAGGGAGGACATATTATGATCAAACAGAGGAATATTGCTTTGTGCATAGTATTTTCAATCATTACATTTGGAATTTATGCACTGTATTGGTTCGTTTGCCTTACAAACGATGCTAATCAGGAATCTGGACAGACAGATGCAACAAGCGGTGGGGTAGCATTGTTGCTTACTATCGTTACATGTAATATCTATGGATGGTTCTGGGCATACAAGATGGGCGAGAAGATTGACGCAATAAAGACAAAGAATGGTCAGTCAGCAGGAAATTCAAGCATACTTTTCCTTCTGCTCCAGTTATGTGGACTTGGAATTGTATCATATGCTATTATGCAGGATACCATCAATAAGAATGCATAAAGAATCAAAATGCATACAAATATACATTGAAAAATGTATAGATGCAGTTGCATACAGACAAAATGTATGAGAAAATAGTCCCGTAGACTGACTTGTGTCTGCGGGACTATTCTATTATTTTTATTGCAGTTATGTAGTGGTTATATAGGAGCAGTATAATTGCAGTCATACACAGGTTATACATATGTAATTAAGGATTTAAATTTAAGGAGGATTATCAATTATGATCAAACAGAGGAATATTGGAATATGTATTCTGCTTTCAATTGTGACATGCGGAATATATGGATTGTATTGGTTTGTTGTGCTGACAGACGATATCAATCAGGAGTCAGGAGAGACAGATGCAACAAGTGGTGGAATGTCGCTTTTGCTCACCATCGTTACATGTAACATCTATGGATGGTTCTGGGCATATAAGATGGGTGAGAAAGTTGATATCATAAAAAATAAGAACGGTGTACCATCAAGCAACTCAGGCATATTATACGTTCTTCTTCAGGTGTTTGGACTTGGAATTATTGCATATGCGCTTATGCAGGACACTGCAAACAAATATGCAGAGGCTATACCTCAGATGAATACAGGATATGGTCAGCAGGGTTATAATCAGAACTCATACAATCAGAATGGATACGGTCAGCAGGGATATGATCAGAATGCATACAACCAGAACGCGTATGGTCAGCAGCAGGGATATGATCAGAATGCATACAGCCAGCAGCAGTATAACCAGAATGCGTATGGTCAGCAGGGATATGATCAGAACGCATACAACCAGAATGCGTATGGTCAGCAGCAGTATAATCAGAATGCATATGGCCAGCAGCAGTATAACCAGAATGCGTATGGTCAGCAGCAGTATGATCAGAATGCGTACAATCAGAACGCGTATGGTCAGCAGCAGTATAATCAGAATACATATAGCCAGCAGCCTGGCATAGATCAGAGTACATTTGGTCAGCAGAGTGGACAGAATACACAGAATGACAATGATGGAACAGGCAGCGATCAGCAGTAACAGGAAATAATATAACAAAGCATGGATCAGATACAGATATCGAGAAGAAATGCGATAATAAAAAGGGATGCCGTCCTTTTGGGGATAGGCATCCTCTATTATATTTTCATAAGAATAACGGGACTTGCGGTTCCGTGTATATTCAGAAAGATAACCGGATTCTTATGCCCAGGGTGCGGGATAACAAGGGCGATCATTGCGGCCGTAAGGTTGGATTTTGCAAAGGCATTTTCCTATAATCAATTTATTTTTATAGCCCTTCCGGCGTTGGCGTACATAATTGTAAAAAACGATTATGTATTCGTAAGATATGGAAACAGAAAATTATCGCGATTTGACAACATACTTATATTTACATGTATTGCCGGGGCGGTGATGTTTGCCGTTCTCAGGAATGTGATGCGCTTTTGAGAGGGGGCGGTGACAAGTTTATTGGCAGCGTTATAGAATGACCGTCAGAACAGACTTATTTAATGTCCCATCTTCTTGACAATAAATAATAAAAGGGCATATAATTTACAATTACCGAGGAGTTTTTCGGTAAAGTTGCACAAGCATTTCATTTGTGCTTGTAGTATTTTCAGGGAGGGTTTTTGAAATGGCAAAAAAACCGTATTATATTACAACCGCCATTGCATATGCATCAGGTAAACCTCATATAGGCAACACCTACGAGATCGTGTTGGCTGACAGCATTGCAAGGTACAAGAGATTCGCAGGTTATGATGTAAGATTCATGACAGGAACAGATGAGCATGGACAGAAGATTGAGAACAAGGCTTTCGAGAACATGCAGACACCAAAGGAATTCGTGGATGAGACATCCGGTGAGATCAAGAGAATCTGGGACCTCATGAACACATCATATGACAAATTTATCCGTACAACAGACGATTATCATGAGAAACAGGTACAGAAGATATTTAAGAAACTGTACGATCAGGGTGACATATATAAAGGACACTATGTAGGAAAGTACTGTACACCATGTGAGTCATTCTTCACAGACGGTCAGCTCATAGACGGCAAATGTCCGGACTGCGGAAGACCTGTTCAGGAGGCAAAGGAGGAGGCATACTTCTTCAAGATGAGCAAGTATCAGGACAAGCTCATGAAACATATAGAGCAGCATCCTGAGTTTATACAGCCTGAGTCAAGACGTAACGAGATGGTCAACAACTTCTTAAAGCCGGGACTTCAGGATCTGTGTGTTTCAAGAACATCATTCAAGTGGGGAATTCCGGTAGACTTTGATCCAAAACATGTTGTATATGTATGGGTTGATGCGCTTTCAAACTACATAACTGGACTTGGATATGACGTAGATGGAAAGAGCGATGAGAAGTTTTATAAATACTGGCCGGCAGATCTTCACTTGATCGGCAAGGATATCCTGAGATTCCATACCATTTACTGGCCTATCATGCTGATGGCACTCGGACTTCCGCTTCCAAAGCAGGTATTCGGTCATCCTTGGCTCATCCAGAGTGATGGCAAGATGAGTAAGTCGAAGGGCAACGTAATGTACGCTGACGATATGGTCAATATATTTGGCGTGGATGCCGTCAGATTCTTTGTGCTTCACGAGATGCCATTTGAAAATGATGGAGTTATCTCGTGGGAGCTCATGGTTGAGAGACTTAACTCAGAGCTGGCGAATACACTTGGAAACTTGGTCAACAGAACCATATCAATGTCTAACAAGTATTTCGGCGGCATTGTGACCAACACAAATGTTACAGAGCCAGTTGATGAGGATCTGAAGAAGGTTGTCATGGATTGCAGATATAAGGTTGCAGAGTGCATGGACAAGCTCAAGGTTGCAGATGCGATCACAGAGATATTCGCACTGTTTAAGAGATGCAACAAGTACATAGATGAGACGATGCCTTGGGCACTCGCAAAGGAGGAGGACAAGAAGGACAGACTTAACACAGTATTGTACAATCTTGTCGAGAGTATCGTTATAGGTGCCACGCTCCTTGAACCATATATGCCCGAGACGACAGAGAAGATCATGGCTCAGCTCAACACAGAGAAGAGAAAAGTCACAGAACTTGGCAGGTTCGGTCTGTATAAGTCAGGAACAAAGATTACAGAGCAGCCTGAGATACTCTTTGCACGACTTGACGTGAAGGAGGTTATGGCAAAGGTTGCTGAGTTTGCTCCTGTAGAGAAGGAATCAATGTACGAGCAGGCAAAGAAACAGAAGGAAGAAAAGGAAAATTCCGCTGAGACCAAGAAGATCAAGATAGCTGAGGCAAAAGTTCAGGCGTTAAAGAGCAACCCTGATGTTGTGGACAAGGAAGAGATAAGTATAGACGAATTTCAGAAAATGCAGCTTATGATCGGAGAGATCGTAGCCTGCGAGGAAGTCCCGAATTCAAGAAAGCTCCTCTGCTCGCAGGTAAGCTTTGGCAAGAACAATGTAAAGCAGATAGTATCAGGAATCAAGGGTACATATTCAGCAGAGGATATGGTAGGCAAGAAGGTTGTGGCTATAGTAAATCTTAAGCCATGTAAGCTTGCCGGAGTTATATCAGAGGGTATGCTTTTGTGTGCTGAGGATCCGGAGGGCAATCTCTCACTCCTCACCACAGAGAAAGACTTCCCAGGCGGATGCTTTATAAGCTGATCCGACATACATAATAGAGTACATTAAATATATTAGAGGGGATTGTGGCACATGGTGGATATCATGGCGCTGTGATCCCCTTTATATATTTTAGTGGAGCTCCACACGGGTAAACTGCAGGTAATATTTGAGTAATATGTCATGCGAAAGTTGTCAATAGTATTTTAACAACTAATAAAAATTTATGCTCTATGTCCCATCTGTTACGATGTGGCATAGAGCTTTTTCAATTCTTCATTGAATAACTGTCTTGATGATCTCCATCCAAATATCTTACGCGGTAAGTCATTTATCCAGTCTTCAACATACTGCACTTTACGCTTGCTTACTCTATCAGTATCATAGCCTTTTGGTATGTGCCGCCTGATGAGCTTATTTGCATTTTCATTAGATCCACGCTCACAGCTACAATACGCATGACAATAATACACCTCTGTTCTATTGTCGTCTTGAAGTAGTGATTTCCTAAGACCTTCATAGTCTGAAAACTCTACTCCATTATCAACCGTTATCGTTTTAAAAATACTTTTAAATTCCTGTTTCAGTTCTTGCTCCAGCTTATCCAATTCACAAACAACAGACTTTGCGCCTTGTGTTGGCATCTTCCTCACTATTTCCATTCTTGTCTTACGTTCTGTAAGCACAAGTAGACACGACTTTGATACACCTTTTTTACCCTTTACGGTGTCCATCTCCCAGTGTCCGAACTCCTGACGGCTGTCAATGTCCTTTGGTCGTCTTTCAATGCTTTGCCCTGAACTCATTCTTTTCTGTGATTTCCTCCTATGTCTGTACCTCTTTTTATGCCCCTTTATAGGTAAATGTTTATCAGACAATTTTTCAAACACATGTTTTTCTATATACCGATAGAGAGTATTGACGCTTATATCTGTGCTCATTCCCTCACTTCTTGCCATGGAAAGCGCGACAGCAGGAGAGAAACCACCCTTTATTATTTTGTCCTCTATGTACTTTGCAAAAACTATATCATTACCAATTTTTAACGGTCGACCCTTTGCAGTATTTGCATAATCTGCCTTGCTTTGCGCAAGATCTGCACTATATCGTTCTATTTCTACTAGCTCACTAGTCATATGTTTATAAATACCTTTCTTATATTCTGTCTCTTATACACATCTCCGAGCCCACGAGACGCGTAGTAATCTCG
>URJU01000149.1 GCA_900548315.1 uncultured Coprococcus sp.
GGGCTCGGAGATGTGTATAAGAGACAGCTTATATATAATGTAATGTATATATCTGTTACAAAGGATATAAGATTCTATGGAATGCTGAAGACCATCGGAGCTACGATGTCCCAGATACAGAAGATAGTGAAAAAACAGGCCCTATATCTGGCTTGTGTAGGAATTCCGATAGGGGTACTCCTTGGAACTGCGGTGTCATTTGGCGTTGTTCCTCTTGCTATGAACATGCTGTCGATAGACAGGGAAGCTGCACTTTCATCGGCGGTCAGTTTCAATCCGGGAATATATGTATTTTCCGTGGTATTTGCATTTGTAACTGTATTTATAAGTGCGAGGAAACCGGCAAAATATGCCGGGAAGATATCTGCAATCGATGCTATGAAATATACTGGAAATATATCAGGAACAAGATATAAGTCCACCAGTGGAGGAAGGCCCTGGAAGATGGCATGGAGGAATGTGTTTCGTGAAAAAAAGAGAAGTATACTTGTGTTCGCATCGATATTCATGGGTTCAGTTACATTTCTGTGTGTGAATACATTTATATCATGCATGGATGCGGACAGTTATATAGAGCACTATCTTCACAATGATTATGTGCTATATGGCGACGGAGAATCAGATAACTCTAAGCCTCAGGCGACCATGGCAGACATCGCAGATCAGATGCGAAACATTCCGGGTATGGGTACTGTAGAGGCGAACAGAAGTGCAAAGGTAAGGCTGCCATTTGATGCTGAACTTTATGCACCATTTATTGAGAGCGAGGATGACCCGGAATCTCTTGCGACATTTTATGAGACAACGACCAACAGTGAGGCACAGTATGGGGCACCGCTGATATCGGTCAATTCAGATATGATAAAGCTCTACAACAAAACTGCCAGACAGAAGATAGATATAGATGCATTCGAAAAAGGAGAGGTATGCCTGATAGGTTATGTAGATTCCATATCAGCGTCGGAGCGGATGACGGATAAGACTCTGACACTTGTAAATGACCGGACGGGCAGGAAGAGACAGATCACAGTTGGTGCAGCCATGATGAGAACAGAGCAGTCAGCAATCACCGCCGGATATTACTGGACACTTGGTGGAGCTCCAGAGGCGATATTTGTGAGTGATGCGGTGATGGATGATCTGTTTCCGGATGCGGAGATCTCATGCATCATTGCGGATGCGGAGAAAGGAAAAGAATCAGAAGTGACACCATATGTACAGCGCATCGTAAAGGAAAATCCAGTCATAGCCGGGAGTGATATCAAGTCGGTGGAGGGCTCAGAATTCAAGAAGTCTATGCTGTCGCTTGAGGTGATAGGTGGTGGAATGTCGATCATATTGATACTTATCGGAGTGGTGAATTATATCAATGTCATGATCACTGGTGTATATACGAGAAAACTGGAACTGGCAGTGCTTGAGAGCGTTGGAATGACAAAGAGGCAGATACGTAATATGCTTATGTACGAGGGTATGTTTTATGGTATTATAACAACAGTACTTATTGTGACGCTTGGAAGCCTTATGATGTATGGAGCTGGCCGGCTAAGTGTGAATATAGCCGATTATGCAGTGTTTCATTATCCGTATGCACTTGTTGCCGGAGTTGTTGTTGTGCTGTTTGCTATATGCATTGTGGTTCCGGCGATGGTGTTCAGACTTGTGACAAAAGATACGGTGACAAGCCGGCTGAGAGAAGCATCATAGATATTGGGCAGACCGGGAGTCATGAAAATGATATGGAATCAGCATGTAATTGATAGGAGAAAGTATGAAACGTATTTTGGTCGTGGAGGATGATGTGATCATATGTGGAGGTGTGAAGCTATTCCTTGAAAAGAGGGGATACGAAGTTGAAACTGCGTACTCATGCAAGGAGGCGGATGGCTGTCTGGAACATGGCTTCGATCTGATATTGCTTGACAGAAACCTTCCCGATGGAAGGGGTCTTGACTATTGCAGAGAACTGAGAAAAAGTACAAAGGTCCCGATCATCTTCCTCACGGCAAGAGATACGGAGGCTGATATGATAGAGGGGTTCCGGGCCGGCTGCGATGACTATATAGCGAAGCCGTTTTCCGTGGAACTTCTGTATCAGCGGATAGAGGCAGTCCTTCGAAGAAGTGAAAATGCACTGGATGGGGTAAAGCACGAACGTTTTCATTATGGGGATATGAGTGTTGACTTTGAGCGGATGCAGGTGTACATATCGGATGAACCGATAAAGCTGTCCGTTACGGAATACAGGATACTGGAACTGCTGATAAAAAATAAGGGGCGCGTTCTCACAAGGGATATGATCATACAGAAGATTTGGGATGACAATGAAAATTATGTGGATGAGAACACGCTGAATGTGCATATCAGAAGACTGCGTCAGAAGATAGAAAAGGATGCCGGCAATCCGGAGTACGTGATCACGGTGTTTGGAATTGGATATACATTTGGCGAGACATAGGCAGGGGTATATAACAGAGATAATATGGATAAATATATTGAAAACTATGGTAAATATACGAAGAGAGTGAGGATGCTGTATGTATGCTCACTTCTTTTGTTTGTGTTTTTAGCAGTATTTGAGTATGTGTGTTCAGGGAAAATACTTGCGGCCATAGGCGCACTGGCGTGTGGTGTAGTTATGTTTGTTGTCATAAAGTTGCTGCAGAAGGCAGATGATGACTTTATTTCGGAGGTCGTGGCAGCTATGTCGGATCTTCTGGACAATCTCTCTGAGCTGAAACGGCAGCAGGTATTTCCGGAAAATGAGGACTCTCTGGTATCAAGGCTGCAGAGCAAGGTTGACAAGATAATCGATGCACTGAAACTCCAGAATTCTAGAGAGAGGCTGGAGCATGAGAATATTAAGGGGCTGGTATCGGATATTTCCCATCAACTGAAGACGCCAATATCGAACCTGAGGATGTATACGGATTTTTTGAAAAATCCGGATATAAGTGATGATGAGCGTACTAGGTACTTGCAAGTCCTTGAACTGGCGGTGGATCGCTTGTCATTTCTCTCGGAGAGTATGATAAAGGTATCCAGACTGGAAAGCGGACTTATCAATCTCGATGTGAAAAGCCAGAGTATAAATGACACTGTGCTGCAGGCAGTGAAAGATGTATATGTGAGTGCGAAAAATGCCGGTATAACTATCAGATATGATGAACAGGTGAAATGTGATATACAGCATGACAGAAGATGGACTGCGGAAGCGTGTTTCAATCTTTTGGATAATGCGATAAAATACGGAAAAACTGGAAGTGAGATAGTCCTGTCGGTCAGAAAACTAGGGCTCACGGTTGAAATCAGTGTGACAGATGAGAATGAACCAATAGGAGAGGATGAGCGTACACATATATTTGAGAGGTTCTACCGTGGCAGAAATTCCGGTGACAAGGATGGTGTTGGAATAGGCCTTTATCTGTCAAGGGAGATCATAGAAAAGCAGGGCGGAATGTTAAGTGTTATTCCTCAAAAGGGCGGTAACAAGTTCGTGATCGTGCTGCAGAGCCGATGAATGGAATAATGGAATGATTATATATAAAGGAGTACATATGATTTACACATACCCGGATTATTATAAGAAATTCAATTGTATAGCGGACAAATGCCCGGACACATGCTGCGGCAAATGGCAGATAGTGATAGATGATGATTCGTTGGAAAAATATGAGGATTATAATGGTGAGTACAGTGATGAGCTGCGCCGCAAGGTAAATTGGAAAGAGGGCGTTTTCAGGCACGGCAGAAGTGGAAAGTGTGCATTTCTGCGGGATGACATGCTGTGTGACATGTATATACATATGGGTAAGGAAAGCCTTTGTACCACCTGCAGGGAATATCCGAGACATACGGAGGAATTCGAGAATGTGCGCGAGGTTTCGTTATCACTTTCATGTCCTGAGGTGGCACGTATACTGATGAACATCACGGACAAGGTCACATTTGTGACTGAGGAAGATGACGAGGACGAGGTGTTCGATGACTTTGATTATTTCCTGTACTCCAATCTGGAGGATATCCGGGAGGCGATACTGAATGTCATTCAGGACAGAAGTGTGGACATACGGAGCAGAATAGAGCGGGTGATTCAGATCGGTGCGTCGGCTCAGAGACACTATGACGAGGGCGACCTTGTCATGTGGGATGAGTGTGAGGAGCAGGATAAGCCACAGATCCACGGAGACCATGAAGAGTATATGTTACTTCAGAAGCAGGCTATGTTTCTCATTGAAGATCTTGAACTTTTGTATGATGACTGGGAGGATGTGCTCATAGAGTCGCAGGAGCTGCTGTTTGGACAGGGTGAGAAAGTTTTCATGGAGAATAAGAAATGGTTTGAAAAGTGGTGGAGGGACAACTGCGAGGTTACAGGTTGTCATCCTGGACAGGAATCGGATACTGCTGAGAGTGTTGTGACTGAGGACAATGTGATTGAGGGTGTGCTTCGTATGACGATGGACATATTCCTTGAACAGATCATAGTCTACTTCATCTCGATATATCTTCTCGGCGCAGTGTACGACGATAATATATCCGGCAAGGTAAACGCATGCGTCGGACATGCGGTTGAACTCTATATGCTGCTCATGGCTAGATGGCTCAGAAATGGTGAGACTTTGTCGGCGGATGATCTCATAGAGCTCTCTTACAGATATTCCAGGGAGATAGAGCATTCGGACGAGAATCTTGAACAGGTTGAGGTGCTTGACTGGTTTGATCTGTAGTTATATCTTCTCAAGATCCTTATACTGCTCCAGTGCAGGACTCTCGTCGCCGACATACCAGTAGTCGCAGCAATCCCCGCCAAGAGCCTCGATCTGTGTACGGATCAGGCGGGCGTGCATGACCTCCGCAAGGTAGTGGTCAGTCCTGCACAGATAAGGGAGCAGGTCCGCATAGCCGTGCTCCTTTGCATGCTTCGCTATAGGACATCCAATCAGATGGAAGCAGAACCCTTCAGTCCTTCCATCCGGGTTGATCTCAACCTTCCAACTATCCATCCATTCGCCTTTTGCCTGGTGTTCTTTTTGCATCTTGTTGAATTTAACATAAGTCTTTTCAAATAGCTTGTATGGCCAGTTGCTCCTGTTGCCATTCACTATTTTCCCAAGGAATTTCATCTTTTCAGCGGCATCCCGTTTGATGGTGAGAAGAACCTCGCCGT